>DATCMN010000500.1:0-4253 GCA_036563405.1 Naasia sp.
AGGTCGTTCGTCCCGACCAGGAGGAACACCGCACGAGGTTCGGTGATCGCCGTCTCGAGCCGGGCGAGCACCTGAGCACTCGTCTCGCCGCCGATGCCCCGGTTCAGGACGGGGATCTCAGGGAACCACTCCTCCCACAGGCCGAACTCGCTGATGCTGTCGCCGAGGAACACGACGCGACCGCTCCGTGCCCCGACCTCCGCGAACTGCTGGCGGCGATGCTCCTGCTGCGAGCGCTGCAGCGCGCTGAAGAGCCTGCTGACCCGGGCGATGAGTGCTCGTCGGACCGGCCCCCGTGGCGCCTGCTGCTTCCGCCGGTGCGCTGTTGTCGACATGGTGGATCCTTCCGGTGGGCGAGTGACTGGAGCAGCTCCCCCGCTGAGCGGGGGACGGCGGGTCGGCACGGTGCCGACCCGCCGTTCCGTCACCGAACGCTCTTCACCCGGAGGAGGATGACGAGGCCGCCCGCCAGGGCGAACACTCCCGCGACGATGTAGAGCAGCGAATAGTTGCTCTCCCCCGAGGCCACGCCGATGGCGAGGAACACCGGGGCGAGCAGGGGGGCCGCGAACTGGGGGATGGACGTGGAGAACTGGTTGATGGCCACGAACCGTCCCGCCTGGGTGTTCTTCTCAGGGAGGACGTCGAGGTAGAGCGCCTGGTCCACGGCCGAGAACACACCCAGACCGAAGTTCATGATGACGCCACCGATGAGCAGGACCGTCAGGTCCGGAGCCATGGCCGCCACCGTCGCGCCGACGGCGAATAGGCCACCCGAGAAGATGATGAAGGACTTGCGACGCTTGAGCCTGTCCGAGAGGAAACCGCTCAACGCGGCCCCACCGACCGTACCCACGATGCCGAGCAGCCCCGAGATGGCGATGATGCCGCCGAGCTGGTCCACCGGCACACCGAGGCGGCTCGCGTACAGGAAGGTCGTGAACGTGGTCGCGAGCGTGAGGCCGAAGTTGAAAAGGAAGCGGCCGAGCCAGTTCCAGGAGAAGTCCGCGTACTTCTTCACGTTGTACCCGTAGCCGCTGAGGACCGACCGGAGCGTCGCCTTCTCCATCGCCAGCTGGCGGGTGTCCGCCTCCTTCGCGAAGAGCACGAAGAGCAGCGTGAAGAACAGTCCGGCCGCCCCCGGGCCCAGCAGGATGAGCACCGGATCCGCCGCCAGTGCGGCGGCGATCGCCACGCCCATGATGGACGCGAGCATCGTCGCGACTCCGGTCAGGCCGCCGACCTTGCCCCGCTGCGACTCCGGGAGCCTGTCACCCATCGAGCTGGTGAGCTGCAGTCCGGCGATGCCGAAGCCGAACTGGGTGATCGCCCAGCCCAGGATCACGATTCCGATGTTCGGTGCGAGTGCCACGACGATCAGCCCGAGCACTCCGATGAGGGTCAGCCCGAGGATCCACGGCCGGCGCCGGCCGAGGCGCGAGCGGGTGCGGTCGCTCAGCACGCCCACGACGGGTCCGAGGAGCACGACCACGAGGGCGCCGATACCCGTCACATAGCCGAGGAACTCCTGGTTGTCGGGAGCCAGGCGATTGACGACCACGGCGAGGGAGAACCCGATGGGGGCGACGAGAGCCATGAAGTTGCCGAACAGCGCGAGCACGACGAGCCAGATGTACCCGGCACCGACCTTCGGCCGGTCATCGGCCACAGTCTCGCTGTGCGCGAGCTGCTCGCCCAGGGCTGCGCCCTCATTGAAGTACGGCGAGGAGGGAGAGGGCACCGGCGACGCCACATCGACGGGTTCCCCTCCGTTCTTCGTGACGAGAGCGGGCATCTCCGCTCCCGAATCGGGAGTGGGGTCCGACGGGGTCATTGATCCTCCTTGATCATCCGATCGACACGTCAAAGTGCCACTCGGGCGCGATTTTCGAGGAACGCTAGCACAGATTTCGCGCAACGGTGGTACTTTCGTGTCGAACCGGGTCGGAGGCTGCGCCCCGAACTCGACGAGGAGGCCCAGTGAGCGACGATGACGGTGGACGCGGGGTCCGCGGCCCCTATGCGAAGACGGCGGGTGTGCGCCGCCGCATCATCGACGCGTGCCTCGAGGTGTTCACCGAGAGCGGCTACCGCGCGACCACGATGAAGGCCGTCGCAGAACGGGCGGGCATCAGTCAGCGGGGCCTCGTGCACCACTTCCGGGACAAGGAGGAACTCCTCGCGGCAGTGCTCGAGACGCGGGACGAGAACACCTCGAGCGGGCATCCGGACCTGGGGGCTCCGAGCGGTCTCGCCTCTCTGCTGAAGACGCACCTCGAGACGATGACCCATCCCGAGGTGCTGGAGCTGCACACGGTGCTCTCCGGCGAGGCGATCTCTCACGACCACCCTGCGCACGCCTACTACCTCGAGCGCTACTCCAATCTCCGGCTGTACCTGGCGGCGTCCTTCGACGCGCTGCGCGGTGAGGGCCGGCTGCGGTCGACGGCGGATTCCGCGGTCCTCGCCAGCATGGTGATCGGCCTCATGGACGGCCTGCAGGTGCAGTGGCTGTTCGACCCGGCCTCCGTCGACGTCGAGCGGGCAATGGAGCTGTTCCTCGCCTCCATCGGCGCAGAGCCGGGCGACGCCGAAGCCGCGAGTGCCGCGACCCGCGAGGACGTCCCGGCGACCTGAGCGTCGCGGGATCGCTGCCCGCCAGGGTCCCCACCTCCGCGTTCGGGGCTACTGCAGGAGCGGTAGTACGGGCGCTCCACATGCAGGACGGCGAGGCGGGCGTCTCCGGCGATGCTGACGCTATGACCTCCAGCATCGCCCTCCTCGGCCACCGGCAGACGGCCCTTCCGCACACGCCGCGGCCTGGCGTCGGAACCGCGGCCGTCGTGGTGAACCCCGCCAAGTTCGAGAGCCCGGACGCGCTGGGCAGGTTTCAGACGGAGGTCGAGCGCGCCCTCGATGCCGAGGGGTGGCTGCCACCCGTGTGGCTCCCGACGACCCCGGAGTCAGGAGGAAAGGCAGAGACGCGGTCTGCTGTCGCAGCCGGCGTCGACGTGGTCCTGATCGCAGGCGGCGATGGAACCGTCCGCACAGTCGCGCAGGAGCTGGCCGGATCGGGTCTGCCGATCGGTCTCCTGCCGTCGGGCACCGGAAACCTCCTGGCCCGCAACCTCGGCATCCCCCTCGGCGACGTCCCGGCCGCTGTCCGTCTCGCCTGTGGAGGCGGAAGCCGGCCTGTCGACATCGGCTGGCTCGAGCTCGACCCTGCTGACGACGGCGGAAGCGGGGAGCGCTTCGCGTTCACGGTCATGGCCGGGGCCGGTTTCGATGCGGCGATCATGTCGGGCGCCAGCACGGAGCTGAAGTACCGCCTGGGGCCTGTCGCCTATCTCGTGGCCGCGACTCGCGCCCTTGGCGGCCGCATGGTCGAGGCGACCCTCTCAGTGGATGGCGCGGAGGAGCTGAGCCGATCCTCCCGCGGCTTCGTCGTGGGCAACTGCGGCACTCTTACCATGGGCCTCGCGCTCCTCCCCGAGGCGGATCCCGCGGATGGCCTGCTCGACACCGTCGTCCTGCTTCCGAGCAGCCTGCCCCAATGGGCCCGCGCCGCGTGGTCGGTCGTCACCCGTCGCCGCGCGCACCGCCTCCTGCCGCACTTCCGCGGCCGACGGCTCGACTTCCGCGCGGCGACGCCGCAGCTCGTGGAAGTGGACGGCGACGTCGTGGGCGAGGCTCGGCACGTGCGGGTGCGGATCCAGCGAGGCGCCGTCCTCGTGCGCTGCGCTGTCCGTTGACCCGGCATCAGTGGCGATCGAGCCCGGGTGGCGCACACGGTACCCTCGGGCTCGACCGCCGACTGACCGCCCCACCGGTCGCGCTGCCGCCACGAGACGGCAACCCTCCCGCGCCGAGACGTAACCTGGAGCGTCATCATGTCCATCCGAACCAAGGTGCAGAAGCGGCCGCGCGCCGAGCGCGCCCGATTCCACCGGGAGCGCATCTACGCGACTTTCACCGGACTGGCAGTTCTCACCGTGCTCGCCACGGAGGCGGATCATCTCTCGGCGTGGCAGGCCGTCGGTTCACTTCTCGTCGCCATCGTGGCGATCAGCCTGGCCGGGTTCGTCGCCGAACTGGTCGCGCACCAGCTGGCGCACTCCGCGCTTCCCGGAAAGAGCGAGCTGCGGACCATGGCGCTGATCGCCGCGTCGGCGTTCGCCTCCGCGTCGATCCCCTTCCTGATGCTGGCGGCTGCAGTTCTGGGTCTGCTGCCTCTGGCAGCGGCCCTCCAGATC
>DATCMN010000501.1:0-1996 GCA_036563405.1 Naasia sp.
CGCGAAGCTCGTGGAGACCGCCTGACGCTCTCGCCTGTGTGAATCGGGCGCGCGAGGCTCGATTGCCGGAAAGTGCTGGTATCTCGCCGAGATACCAGCACTTTCTGGCATCTCGACTGGTCACCCTCACGGCCATACTCGAGTCATGGACCTACTGCCGAACGAGCGATGGCCCCGGCCCTTCAACGCCTGGCAGTTCTACCTCGTTCTCGGCGTGTGCGGGGTGATGCTCGGGCTGGTGATGGTGGCGGGGATCGTGCAGGGGATCATCGCCGGTGACGACGTGAGCCAATCCCCGAGCCTGTTCATGGGCCTCGTCGTCGCCGTCTTCTCGGCCACCTACTCGTTCACGACGATGGTCAAGCTGCGTCGCGCCGGATCAGCGCGGAGGAAGGCGCAGGAGCTGGGCGAGTAGCTCGGAAGCGCTCGACCGGCGCATCCGGTGCCGGCGTTCGGCTCGGTGGTCGTGCGGCCCTCTTCGGACCTGGCGACGTCCCGTGCCCGCTGATCAGCGCCCGATCACCCGGTGCGAACTGAAAGCCATCACGAGGGCGACGACCCACAGGATCAGGGTCCAGCCGCCGAGCAGGTTGATCCAGAAGATCGCCCAGTGGTTCGACTTGCCGCGCAGCGCCGCGACCGCCCAGGGCAGCATGTAGCCGGCGGTGAGAAGCGCCACGAGGACGGCGACGAAGGCGCTGACCGGTCGGTCGCGCTGATCGGTCAGGATGCTGCTCATTCCTCCAGCGTACGGGCCATGGGCGCCGACGTGCCCTGCGGCGCTAGGGTGGTGGCCTCTCGGCGGGAAGAGGCGATCCAATGGTCGGCGAACGCACCTATCCGATGCTGCCGTGCGCGGACCTGGACGACGCGCTCGGGTTCTACGGCGCGCTCGGCTTCACCGTCACCTATCAGCAGCGCCGCCCCAATCCTCACGCGGTCGTCGAGTTGGACGATATCTCGATCCACCTGTTCGGGATGGACGGCTTCGATCCGGCGGACTCGTACGGCAGCGTCATCATCACCGTGTCGGACCCGGGGGAGCGTCACGCCGCCTTCAAGGCAGGGCTGCGGGAACTGTTCGGCAAGGTTCCGGTGAAGGGCATCCCGCGCCTGCTCCCGCCGCGGCGCAAAGCGGGAACCGCGACAGGCTTCACGGTTGTCGACGTCGGCGGCAACTGGCTCCGCTTCTACCGCGCGGGCGACTCCGAGGAGACGGTCACGGAACGACGCTCGGGGCTCGCCCGGGTGATCGACGTCGCCGCACGGCAGGGGGATTCCCGAGGGGACGACGCTCAGGCGATCGCGGTGCTCGACGCAGGACTCATCCGATACGCGGACGCGCCGCCGATCGAAGTGTTCGAGGCGCTGCTCTACCGCGCGGAACTCAAAGGCAGGATCGGGGCGGAGACCGAGCCCGATTTCGCCGCCGCGATCGCGCTCCTCACCGAGCACGACCTCGGCGCGGACGCGGCACGGGCGCTCGCGAACGCAGTCGAAGCGGCCCACTCCTAGGCTCCCGTCCGGCCGATGCCGGCGGGGGCGACCATCGTTCCGGATCACCCGTGCTCGACGAGTGTGCGGCAGGCTCGTAGTCGTGTGGGGCCGACCCCGGTCTCCCCTCCCGAACAGGAGCCTCGTGAAGCTGTCCCGCCGCGCCGCCGCGACCGCAGTCCTGCTGCTGGCCTCCCTCACCGGATGCGCCGCCGGGTCCGCGACCCCGTCGCCGGAGACGACCGCGAGCGCGTCCCCGGATTCCGTGGCGACCGCATCGCCGACTCCCGCCCCGGTGGCCACACCGGCTGAGGAGGCGTGGACCGAGGGGTCGCTGCATTCGGCATGCCTCGCGTTCTGGCAGAACCGGAACATCGGTGTGGACCCCCAGCCGGTCCTGTTCGGCGTGGAGGAGACGTTCTTCAGTGAACTGGACGACGGTCGCTGGCACGTCATGATCCCCGGCACCGTCTACTACGACGAGTCCAATCCTGCGATCGAG
>DATCMN010000505.1:0-8543 GCA_036563405.1 Naasia sp.
TCGCGGAGCTCGCCGGCGTCGGTGGACACGGCGATCAGGCCGCGCCACTCGAGCTCCTCCCAGACGGAGGGGAAGGTGGGATCGTTGGACTGGCGCTCGAGAGCCGCTGCTGGCACCCCCCTACGGTAGCAACGCGTACATCGCACCCCGTTCCGGTATCAAGCCTGGAGCATTGATCTCCACGAATCAAGGCTTAGCATTGATCGCATGTTCGTGGTGACCGCCGACCAGATCGACAGCAGCGGGGACGCCGACCGGGTCCCGGAGGCGTTCGCGCTGCTCGACGACCTCTCCCCTCGCCTGGTCCTGCCACCCGACCGCAACGCCGGGGACGAGATCCAACTGGTCACCCGCTCGGCCGACACCGCGCTCGAGGTGGTGCTCCGCCTCCGCCGTGACGAGCACTGGAGCGTCGGACTCGGCGTCGGCGCGGTGCGCGAGCCGCTCCCCAGCGAGGCGCGCGCCGCGGCCGGCCCCGCATTCAACCGTGCGCGGGATGCTGTCGACGCCGCCAAGCGCTCGCCCAGCCGGTTCGCGCTCGAGGCCGAGACCAGCGGCGTGCTGGACGGCGACCAGGTGGGCGCCCTCATCGACCTGCTCCTCGCCCTCCGCGGACGCCGGACGCCGGAAGGGTGGGAGGTGACGGACCTGCTCGAGGGCGGCGAACCCCAGGTGGTCGTCGCGGAGCGTCTCGGCGTGACCCCGCAGGCGGTGAGCACGCGGCTGCGCACGGCCGGGTGGCGCGCCGAGCAGCGGGCGCGTCCGGGGCTCGTCCTACTGTTGGAGGACCTCGACCGCGGGAGTCGCTCCCCCGGCGCCCACGACCCGGGAGCACAGTGATCACGTTTCCCCTCCTCGCCGTTCTCTACGTCGTGCTGCTCGTCCTCGTCGCGGCGGCGGCCGCGGTCCTGAGCGTCCTGGCGTGGCGACGCTCCGGCCCGCAGCTGGTGTTCTCGGCCGCGGGCGCTGTGCTGGCCGCCCTGCTGCTCGCGGCGGTCCCGACCGGGGACCTCGGATTCGCGGTGTCGGCCCTCCTCACGGTGCTCGCCCTCGTCGCCGCGATCGCCGGCGGCGGCCCCGCCGCGACACTCGCCCTGCGGCTCGCTATCCGCGGCGGGCAAGTGGAGGGCTCGCACGGCGGCATCCTCATCCGCGGCGGTGCCGAGGAGGTGCTGCGAGGGGGGACCGCGATCGGTCTCCTCGAGCGGGCAGCCGTCGCGGGTGTCATCCTGGCCGGCTTCCCGGAGGGCCTGGCCGTGGTGATCGCCATCAAAGGCGTCGGCCGGTTCACCGAGCTCGACGAGGCGGCGACCCGCGAGCGGTTCATCATCGGCACGTTCACGAGCTTCATCTGGGCGGCCGCCTGCGCGGGCATCGCGATCCTCGCCCGCGCCTGACCCCCGGCTCGCGTCGAGCTGCCGAGTTCTCGGGCAACTCGGCACCCGGTTGCCCGAGAAGTGGGCAAGTCGGTGGAAGGACTGGCTACGAGCCGCCCGGCTCGGCCTCGAGCTTCCCGTACTGCCGGTACTGATTCGGGGCCTGAGCCGCGTCCAGGACACCCATCAGCACGAGGAGTCATCCTCCGCCGAATGTCCGGCGGTGCGGGGCTGCACGAGTTCAGGGAACCACACGCGCCGAGCTGCCCAGTTCTCGGGCAAGTCGGTGGAAGGACCGGTCAGGACGCGGCGCCTTGGTCGTCGTAGAGGCCGATGAGGTTGCCCTCGGAGTCGCGGATGTAGACCCAGCGGGCCGTCTCCCCCATCGGCTGGATCTCGCCCACCTGCTCGCCGCCGCGCTCCACGGCCTTGGCGACGGTGTCCTCGATCCGGTCGACCGTGAAGACCACCGTCGGGTGCGGAACCGGTCCGCGGCGGTGGATGTCGCCGTTGATGCCGCCCTCGGTCGTGGTGATCATCCCGTTGTCGTCGTCCCACTGCTCGTAGGTGAACCCGAGGACGTCGAGGTAGAAGGCGCTGGCCCTCTCGACGTCGTCGGCGGGGATCTCGAAGTGCTCGACCTTGGCCATGCCTAGAGCTTGGCCCCGCCCTTTCCCCCGAGGCAAGGACCAAGCCGGGGTCCGCTGGGTTGCCCGGTTCTGTCGCCTTTTCCGTTCCGCAGCAGAACTGGGCAACTCGGCGCGGGGGTGGTCGCTACTCGAGCGTGTCGAGGACTCCGAGAAGCAGGTCGAGGGTCGTTCGCGGGTTGAGGATCGCGAAGCGCAGGATCGGCGCACCGTCGTGCGAGCTCGGCGTCACGAAAGCCCGCTGCTCCTCGAGCAGGGACGCCGACCAGCGGGCGTAGTCGCCGGCGCTCCAGCCGACGCGCTCGAAGGCGACCACCGAGAGGTCCGGCCGGCGGACCAGACGCAGATTCGGCCGGGACTCGATCTCGTCCGCGATCTGCCGTGCCAGCTCGATGCTCGCGCCGACAGCGGTCCGGTACTCCCCCACCCCGTAGGTGGCGAGCGAGAACCAGAGTGGCAGCCCACGCGGGCGCCGGGTGAGACCGAACGCGAAGTCGGACGGGTTCCACTCGGACTGCTCGTTCAGCGGGTCCAGGTAGCCGGCCGACTGCCGGTGCGCTGCGCGCGCGAGGTTCGGATCCCGGTAGAGCAGGGCGCACGCGTCGAACGGCGCGAACAGCCACTTGTGCGGGTCGACGATGACCGAGTCGGCGCGGCCGACGCCCTCGAACAGCGGGCGCGTGACGGGGGCCAGCATCGCGGCCAGCCCGTAGGCGCCGTCGACGTGCAGCCAGAAGTCGTGCCGGTCCTTGAGCGCCGCGATGGAGGCGATGTCGTCGACGATCCCGAGGTTCGTGGAGCCGGCCGTCGCCACCACGGCGAACACGTTGTCCCCGTGCTCGAGGAGCGCCGGTTCGAGAGCCGCTCCGGCGAGTCTGCCCTCCTCGTCGGCGGGGACCTTGACCACTGTGACGTCCATGACGGCGGCCGCTGAGGCGATCGAAGAGTGCGTCGACTCCCCCGCGAGGATCACCCACTCGTCCGGCTGCGCTAGTCCGCGCGCCGCACGGGCGGCTTTCGCCGAGTGCCGTGCGGCGACCAGCGCGGACAGGTTTCCGACGGTGCCGCCCTGCACGAACACGCCGCCCGCCTCGCTCGGCAGCCCGAACTCCCCCGCGAGGAAGGCCAGCACCTCGTTCTCCGCGTGGATGGCGCCCGAGCCCTCGATCCATGAGCCGCCGTAGATGGAGGAGGCCGAGACGACGAGGTCGAAGGCGATGGATGCCTTGGTCGGCGCCGAGGGGATGAAGGCCAGGTAGCCGGGGTGGTCGATCGAGATGCAGGCGGGGGCGAGCACGTGCTCGAACAGGCCGAGCGCGCGCCGGGCCCCGACGCCCTGCTCGGTGATCGCGCGGCCGGCGATGCGGACAAGCTCGGCGGGGGCGAGCGGTTTGTCGAGCGGGGTGTCGTCGGCGAGGATCCTGCGGCGCGAGTAGTCGAGCACCAGCTCGACTATCGCTTCGGTCTCGGCGGACTGGTCGTGCATGCGGGCGCCCGCGGTCCCTGCTCCGGCCGCGGCGACGCCGGGCCCCCTCGACGTGCTCATCCCGCCACTCTAAGTCGTGGCACAGCGGCGCGCGGGCGTCGCAGCCCGCGCGGGCGCTGCGGACGGATGCACCTCCGCGCACGGCCGCGGGATGTCCGCACGACCCGAGTCAGCGCTTGCGGGGCACGCTGCGGCGGTACGGGGACACGGTCGGGTCGTCGGGCAGGTAGAAGCGCCAGGGGAAGGCGTCGGTGCCGCCTTCGCCGCTGACCCCGGTGCGCGGGCTCGTCGCGAAGCGGAGCGGGCGCGCCGGGAACTCGAGCGTGTACGGGTCGCCGGCGAACACGTCGGCGCCGCCATCCGCGAGCAGGATGCCGACAGCGACCGCAAGGCGGGCCGGCCCCCGCGCGAGATCGCGCGCCGCCACCGACTCGCCGCGGCGGTGCCGAGCGAGCTCCTCCCCCTCGACGATCTCGCCGCCGCGCAGCAGCACTCCGGCGGCCGTGCCCTCGGGCAGGCAGACGATGTTGCCGCACGTGTGCATGCCGTAGGTGAAGTAGGTGTACAGGTGCCCCGATGGCCCGAACATCACCTCGTTGCGGCGGGTCCTGCCGCGGTGCGCGTGCGACCCGGGGTCGCCGCCCTGCCCCGAGTACGCCTCCACCTCGGTCAAGCGGACGGCGACGGTACCCTCCGGCGAGGTGCGGCGGAGGACGGCGCCGAGGAGCAGCGGGGCGGCCTCGAGGACGGGCCGATCGAGGACCGAGCGGTCGAGGCTCAGAACAGCATCCCGTTCGCGGCACTGAACACGACGACGCCGAGCAGCACGATCACCGCGACGACGACGGCGACCGGGACGATCCACGGGTAGCGCGGGTTCACAGGGTGTCCCCGGCGAGGGTCCGCACGCGGTCCGTGAGCGCCGCGAGCTGCTCGCGGACCCTGTCGGGTGCCGTGCCGCCGGCACCATCCCGGCTGGCCACCGAGCCCTGCACGGTGAGCACCGAGCGCACCTCGGGGGTGAGCGCCGGCGAGATCGCGGCGAGCTCGGCGTCGCTCAGCTCGTCGAGGCCCGCGCCGCGCTCCTCGGCGGCGCGCACCATCGCGCCGGTGATCTCGTGAGCGTGCCGGAAGGGCACGCCGGACTTCACGAGCCACTCCGCGACGTCGGTGGCGAGCGAGAACCCCTCGGGCGCCAGCGCCGCCATCCTGTCGGTGTCGAAGTGCAGGGTGGTGACCATGCCGGTGAACGCCGGCAGCAGCACGTCGAGAGTGGCGATGGAGTCGAAGACCGGCTCCTTGTCCTCCTGCAGGTCGCGGTTGTAGGCGAGCGGCAGCCCCTTCAGGGTGGTCAGCAGGCCGGTGAGGTTGCCGACGAGGCGGCCGGCCTTGCCGCGGGCGAGCTCGGCGATGTCCGGGTTCTTCTTCTGGGGCATGATGCTCGACCCCGTCGAGTACGCGTCCGAGAGCGTCACGAAGCCGAACTCGCGGGTGTTCCAGAGGATGATCTCCTCCGCGATCCGCGACAGGTCGATGCCGATCTGCGCGGTGATGAACGCGAACTCGGCCACGACGTCGCGGGAGGCCGTGCCGTCGATGGAGTTCTCGACCACGCGGGAGAAGCCGAGCTCGTGCGCGACAGCGGTGGCGTCGAGGCCGAGAGTGCTGCCCGCGAGGGCGCCCGAGCCGTACGGGGACGCGTCGGCGCGGCGGGCCCAGTCGGCGAGCCGCTCGATGTCCCGCACGAACGGCCAGGCGTGCGCGAGCAGGTGGTGTGCGAGCAGCACCGGCTGGGCGTGCTGCAGGTGGGTGCGGCCGGGCATCACCGCGGAGAAGTGGCGGTCCGCCTGCGCGGCGAGAGCGTCGACGAGGTCCACCAGCTGACGGGTGATGCGACCGCAGGCGTCCCGGAGCAGCATCCGGACGAGCGTCGCGATCTGGTCGTTGCGGCTGCGCCCGGCGCGCAGCTTGCCACCCACCTCGGCGCCGGCCCGCTCGATGAGGCCCCGCTCGAGTGCCGAGTGCACGTCCTCGTCGCCGGACTCCGGCCCGAACGTGCCGTCCTCGACGTCCACCTGCAGGCCGTCGAGCGCCCCCAGCATCGTCGCCAGCTCCGCCTCGTCGAGGTACCCGGCCACGGAGAGCGCGCGGGCGTGGGCCCGGGACCCGGCGATGTCGTAGCGCGCCAGCTGCCAGTCGAAATGCGTGGAACGGCTGAGCGCCTCCAATTCGGGCGACGGGCCGCTCGCGAACCGGGCACCCCAGAGCGCCCCGCCCCGGGTCTGGCCGTCCGCCTCCGCGGGCTCCCCCGGAGCGCGCCCGTCCGCCGGAGTCGAACCGGGCGTGTCGATCCCGCTCATGCCGCGGCTCCCTGCTGTCGGAGGAGCCACACCAGCAGCGCCTTCTGTGCGTGCAGGCGGTTCTCCGCCTCGTCCCAGATGACGCTCTGCGGGCCATCGAGGACCGTCGCGTCGACCTCGTAGCCGCGGTAGGCAGGCAGGCAGTGCAGGAACAGCGCGTCCGGGGCGGCCTCCGCCATCAGCTCCGAGGAGACGGAGTAGGGGCCGAGGACGCGCAGGCGCTCGGCCTTCTCCTCCTCCTGCCCCATCGACACCCAGGTGTCGGTGACGACCACGTCGGCACCGAGGACCGCCGCGTGCGGATCCTCGAGCACCTCGACGCTCCCGCCGGTGTCCGCGGCGACGGCGGTGGCGTCCGCCACGACCCCTTCGGCGGGCGCGTAGTCCGCGGGCGCGCCGATCCGAACGTGCATGCCCGCCGTCGCGCAGGCGAGCAGGTAGGAGTGCGCCATGTTGCTGGAGCCGTCGCCGAGGAACGCCACGGTGAGCCCGGCGAGACGTCCCCGATGCTCCCGCACGGTGAGGAGGTCGGCGAGGAGTTGGCACGGGTGGAAGTCGTCGGACAGCGCGTTGACCACGGGGACCCGGGTGCCGTCGGCCATCTCCTCGAGGCCGGACTGGGTGAAGGTGCGCCAGACGATGGCGGCCACCTGGCGCTCGAGCACGCGCGCCGTGTCGGCGATCGACTCCTTGCCGCCCAGCTGGCTCTCCTGGGTGGAGATGATCAGCGGGCTGCCTCCGAGGTCCGCGATGCCCACGGCGAACGAGACGCGCGTGCGGGTGGAGGTCTTGTCGAAGATCACCGCGACGGTCTGCGGCCCGGCGAGGGGCTTCTCCGCGAACCTGTCGCGCTTCAGCGCGAGGGCGAGGTCGAGGACCTCGGCCTGCTCACCGGGGCTCAGGTCGTCGTCGCGCAGGAAGTGTCGGGTCATCGGCTTTCCGGGGTCGGGGACTGTCAGAGATCGTGCAGGCTCGCCGCGAACAGCTCGCGGAACGCCGCGACCTCCTCGTCGCCGAGGATCAGCGGCGGCACGATGCGGAGGCTGTCGGCGTTCGGCGCGTTGAGGATGAGGCCGTGCGCCAATGCGGACGCGGCCACCTCTGCGGCGCGGCCGTCCGCGATGCCCACCCCGATCATCAGGCCGCGGCCACGCACGGCGGTCACCAGCGGGGATCCGGCGGCAAGGACCGCCTCTCTCACCTCGCTGCCGCGTCGGGCCGCGTTACCGACGAGCCCCGCGCTCTCGATCTCGGCGAGAACCGCGCCGGCCACCGCCGTCGCGAACGGGTTGCCGCCGAAGGTGCTGCCGTGGTCGCCGCGCTGCAGCAGGTCGCCGGCGCGGCCGAAGGTCACCATGGCTCCGATCGCGAAGCCGCTCGCGATGCCCTTGGCGATGGTGACGGCGTCCGGGGTGATGCCCTCGTGCTGGTACGCGAACCACTCGCCGGTCCGGCCGACGCCGGTCTGGATCTCGTCGATGATGAGCAGCGCGCCGTGCCGCTCGGTGAGCTCCCGGGCCCGCCGGAGGTAGCCGTCGGGGAGCGGCAGCACCCCGGCCTCCCCCTTGATCGGCTCGACGACGAGGGCGGCGACGCTCTCGTCGATCGCGGCCTCGAGCGCGTCGAGCGTCGAGTCGATGTGCTCGACGCCCGGCACCATCGGCAGGAACGGCTCCTGCATGGTCGGCTTGCCGGTGAGGGCGAGTGCGCCCATGGTCCGGCCGTGGAAGGAGTTCACCAGGCTGAGGATGCGGTGCCGTCCGTCGCCGGAGTTGCGGCGGGCCAGCTTGAACGCGGCCTCGATGGCCTCGGCGCCCGAGTTGCCGAAGTAGACGCGCCCCGCCTCCCCCGCACCGGTCAGCCGGCGCAGCGTCTCCGCCAGGGCGATCTGCGGCGGGCTCGCGAAGTAGTTGGAGATGTGCACGAGCGTCGCGGCCTGACGCGAGGCCGCCTCGACGAACGCAGGATGCGCGTGGCCGAGCGAGTCGACGGCGATGCCGGCGAGGAAGTCGAGGTACTTCCGCCCGTCGACGTCCCACACCCAGCAGCCTTCGCCGCGCTCGAGCACGGCGAGCGGCGTGCTGAGGGTGCGCATCAGCGCAGCCGCGTGCCGTTCGGTGTAGGCCTCAGCGGCCTCCCGGGTGACCGTCATCCGGGCACCACCTCCGTTCCGATCCCGCTGCCGGTGAAGATCTCGAGGAGGATCGAGTGCGGGACGCGGCCGTCGATCACGGCGGCCTTCTCGACTCCCCCCTGCACTGCCGTGAGGCAGGCGGTCATCTTGGGGATCATCCCGGCGTCGAGGCCGGGCAGCATCCGGCCGAGCTCCTCGGCGGTGAGGTGCGACACGAGCGAGCTGCGGTCCGGCCAGTCGCTGTACAGGCCGGCGACGTTGGTGAGGATCACGAGTTTCGCGGCGCCGAGCGCCACGGCGAGTGCGGCGGCGGCGGCGTCCGCGTTGACGTTCAGCGACTGGCCCGGCTCCGCGCCGTCCGGCGCGATCGACGACACGATGGGGATGTGCCGCGCGTCCAGGTGGGCGAGGACCGGGGCGGGGTCGACGGACACCACGTCCCCCACGAGCCCGAGGTCGACCTCCGCCCCGTCGACGACGGCGCCACGGCGCTGCCCGGTGAAGAGGCCCGCGTCCTCGCCCGACAGGGCGGCGGCGAGC
>DATCMN010000514.1:0-2003 GCA_036563405.1 Naasia sp.
GGGCGATCATCAGGCGCAGGAACAGGCGTTCCGCGTCCACTCCCGACGCGGTCCGCAACTCCTCGAGCTGGGCCGGCGTCGCAAGACCGGGCATAGCGCCGCCGCGTGCGTGGGAGTGTTCGTCCTCGGCCATCCATGCCATCGGGGGAGCCGCCGGCGCTTGCGGGAGCCCCCACGTGGTCAGCCATGCATACATCTGTCCGGACTGGTGGGCCTGCGTCGTGGCGATGTCGTAGGCGAGGAGTCGGACGTCCTCGTCATTGGTGCGGTCGCGGACGATCATCGCCATCTCGACGCCCTGGTCGTGATGGGTCTGCATGTCCCGGGCGTACCCCGCCTCGGCGCTCGTCGTGTCGGGGTCGGAGGCGAGAAGGACGCTGATGCGCCCTATCGCGAACGAGGGGAGCGCGACCGCCGCCACCCCGATCAATGCGATGAGGACGAGGCGGACCCGCCGCTCAGGCGACCTTGCCGGGACCATCGATCGCCCCCGTGCACGAAGCGCCGGGCTCGGGGGAGGCCTGGCTCAGCCAGTACTCCTCGAAGAATGCGCTGATCGCGTCCGCGTCGACCGAGTCGAGCTTCAGCTGCGCGTTCCAGGCTGTGACTGCGATGGGCGAGTCGAGGCCCTCATAGGGCGACAGGATCGCGTGCCGGGACGGCATCAGCGACCGGAGGGTCTGGACGTCCTGCTCACTCGCCTCCGATGCGTCGTAGGTGATCCAGACTGCGCCGTGCTCCAGGGAGTGCACCGCGTTCTCGTTCGGCACGGGTTCGCCGTACACGCCGCAGTTCAGCCAGGCGGGGTTGTGGTCACCGCCGGCGGGCGGCGTCTGCGGGTAGGTCACCGGCGTCGTGACGTGCGTCGCAGCGTTGCTGAAGGTCTCGACCCCGGGGATGTCGGCGCCCTCGCTGCCGGCTTCGTAGCTGGCGGGTCGTGGAGCGAGGACGAGGGAGACGACCAGAAGGGCCACGATGGCCGCGGCGCCGACGATGGCGGCTGCTATGCCGATGCGGCGGTTCCGCTTGCGCCGGGCCTGCTCCTTTCTGTGCTTCTCGACTTTGGCGGCGCGCGACGCCGCTCGCTGCTGTTTGACCGTGAGCGGAGCGGCGGAGGAGCCGGAGCGGGATTCGGGAGCAGGCATGGAGTGGTCCGTTCTGGCCGGTGGCGGGATGAGGGCGTTCGGTGATGTGCTGAAAGATGATGTGCGCTCGGGCGTGCTGTCCGCCGCGGCGGCGCGGTGTCAGGCGCGGGTGCCCGAGACAGTCACGGGCTGAGTGGCCGAGCTCGCTCCGAGCGCGTTCGCCATGCGGTCGGTCGGGTCGAGATTGCGTGCGATCTTCCCGGCGATCCGGCCGAGTGCGGCGATGTCGTCGCGGTCGAGCTGATCGATCACGAGGCGGCGGACGTGAGCAATATGCCCGGGCGTAGCTCTGATGACCTGTCGGCGCCCGCCGTCGGTCAGGTGGACATTCGTCGCACGCTTGTCGCCGGGGCAGGGGAGTCGTTCGAGGAGCCCCCGCCCTTCGAGGCGGGAGACCGCGTGGGACAGCCGCGGCAGCGTCGAGTTGGTCATCACCGCCAACTCCTTCATCTGCAGCACGCGATGGGGGGCGAACCGGAGCAGGGAGAGCACGGTGAAGTCGAAGTGCGTGATGTTCGAGGCCTGCTGGAGCTGTGCGTCGAGGGCTGCCGGCAGCAGCTCGAGCACGGTGACCAGTTCCAGCCAGGCGGTCGATTCCAGCTCATCCATACGAGGCACGCGGTAGGGCATGCCTCGACTCTAGCAAGAAACTTGCATCTACAACCATTACCGGATAAGTTGCATCTACAACCAATCCACACCTGGAGGAAGACACATGGCCAACATCACCATCTTCGGAACCGGCAACATGGGCTCGGCCATCGGCGGCGTCCTGAGCGCGGGCGGGCACTCCGTCCAGCACGTCGACAGCAGCACCCGGCCCGAGGCGATCACCGGCGAGATCGTCATTCTCGCGGT
>DATCMN010000516.1:0-6381 GCA_036563405.1 Naasia sp.
CTGACCTGGCTGATGGGTCTCGGAATCGTCGCCATCGCGGCCGGCGTCCTGCTCATCGAGCTGGGCAGCGGCCACTGACTCCCTGTCGCGCGCCGGGGCGAAGCCCTGTAGCGTCTGCGGCTGAGTGACGCTGTTCGAGGAGGTGAGCCCGTTGACCGGAAAGTCCCTCCCGGGCGCTCCTCTCGAGTTCACGATCACGCGACTGACGTAGCCGTCGCGGGGGAGCGCTCCACCTCCTCCTCCAGAAAGCCGCGAACGTGATCCCCTCGCCTTCCCAAGACTTCCCCGCGCCTGCCACCCCCTCTGCCTCTCGGACAGCTCTCGTCCTCGGAGGCGGGGGATCGACGGGCAACGCCTGGCTTATCGGCGTGCTCGCCGGTCTCCAAGAAGGTGGCCTCGATGTGACCGCCGCCGACCGCACAGTCGGCACGTCGGCCGGTTCGACGGCGGCGGCGCAATTGACAAGCGCTCCCGCGAACGACCTCTACTCCGCGGTCTTCGTGGCCGATCCGGCTCCGCCTACAGCCGGCGGGCTGCGACGGCAGGCCTCGAACCGGCCGGTGATCGACCACTTGGCGAGGATGACCGCGCTCATCGCATCGGCGTCGGACGCCGCCGACCTGCGCCGCCGGGTCGGCGAGGCCGCCCTCGGTGCTGCGTCGGCCGACGACGGGTCCTGGCAGTCGCGGTGGCGTGCCATCGTCGCGTCCCGCCTGCCCGGCGCGCGCTGGCCGGAGCGAGGCGTACTGATCACCGCCCTCGATGCGCGCACCGGGGAACCCGTCGTGTTCGACCGGGGGAGCGGGGTCGACATCGTCGATGCCGTCGCGGCCAGCTGCGCGAGCGGTCTGCCCTACGGCATCGGCGACGGGCTGTACCTCGACGGGGGCTTCCGGTCCGGCGCCGAGAACGCCGATCTGGCGGCCGGCTGCGGACGCGTCCTCGTCCTGGCGCCGTTCGGTGGCCAGGCTATGACGCCGGTGGAGTGGGGGATGCATCTCTCCTCCCAGGTGGACGGTCTCCGAGCCGGCGGCAGCCGAGTGGAGGTCGTCGCACCGGGCGGCGACATCGAGGAGCTGTTCGGGCCGAATGCGATGGACGGCGCCCTCCGTCCTGCGGCGGCCCGAGCCGGCTTCGCGCAGGGACGGGCGCTGGTCGACGAACTGACCGCATTCTGGCGCTGAGGGGCGACCGCGGCGGCCGGCCCTCCGACTCGTCCTTGACAGGTTCGTCCGCCCGGGGATAGGTGTTGCCCTGCGCAACCGGCAGGGGAACAGGATCATGGGCCACTTCGTGTACTGGATGAACGTCTCGCTGGATCTCCGGATCGAGCAGGTCCCGGGCGAGGACGGTGGCGGCGACTGGCTCCGCATCGGCGAGGCGCTGCACCGGGAGTTCAATGCACGGGCGCGGGGGCTCTCCGCCATGGTCCAGGGCCGCGTGATGTACGAGGTCATGGAGGAGTACTGGCCGCGCGCCTGGGAGGACGCGTCGCTGCCCGAGGTGATGCGCGAGTACGGCGAGATCTGGACGACGACTCCCAAGGTGCTGGTCTCGCGCAGCCGCACCACCGCCGATCACAACACGCGCATCTTCGGCGGCGACGATGCCGTCGAGCAGCTCGCCCGACTGCGAGCCGAGACCGACGGGGCGATCGGAGTGGGTGGGGCCACGATCGCCACGCAGCTCCTGCGCGCGGGGCTGCTCGACGAGTTGATGCTCTTCACGCACCCGGCGATCCTCGGCGCCGGTCGGCCGCTGTTCGACGACTGGGACAGGCCGCTCGACCTCGACCTGCTCGAGCAGCAGGTATTCGAGGATGGCGTGACTCTGCACCGCTACGCCGTGCGCGGCGTTGACGGCGCCGCGGATCTCTGACAATGTGAACAGTGTCCACTTCTCGGGAAGGATCCCATGGCGGTTCGCGTCGACCTCAACCTCTCGCTCGACGGTGTGGCGATGCCCGCAGGTCGGTCCGCCGAGAATCCGATGGGCAAGGATTGGGGCCGACTGGTGACCCACTATGCCGCGACGAGGACGTTCCGCAGACGCGTGCTGCATGACACGACGGGGAAGGGGACCACCGGGGTGGACGATCGCTACGCGGCCGCCTACTTCGAGGGGGTCGGCGCGGAGATCATGGGCGCCGGCATGTTCGGTCTCCACGCGTTTCCGGACGACCCCGACTGGCGCGGGTGGTGGGGCGATGAGCCGCCGTTCGAAGTGACCGTGCTCGTGCTGACCCATCGGAAGCTTCCCACGCTGGAGTTCGACAACGGCACCCGCTTCGAGTTCCTCGCCACCTCTCCCGCCGACGCTCTCGCTCGGGCAGAGGAGCTGGCCGGGGGAGCCGATGTGCGTGTCGGCGGGGGAGTCGGCGTCGTACGCGACTTCCTGGCGGCCGGTCTCGTCGACCGTCTCCATGTCGCGATCTCGCCGATCGTGCTGGGGGCTGGCGTGCGGCTCTGGGACGACCTGCAGGATCTCGACCTGACGTACGCCGTGTCGTCGGAGGTCGCGGAGAGCGGCGTCATCCACGTCACGTTCACGCGCTGAAGAGCGCTCCAGCCGGCGTGCAAGGAAGACGCGAGCGCGTCGCCCGGGGCGTCGCCGGGGAGCACGAGGACCGGGTCCTTTCCAGGTGAACTGACATAATGTGCATTATCGGCGCTAGGACGACCCTGCTTTCCGGGCACCGTACGGATCGTCGTGTGCCTTCTGATGTACGTTCCGAGGAGCCCGCCGAGCAGGCGCGACGGCGCGCAGGTGCGCGATGGCATGCCGCAGCGTCGTCGTCAGGATCCACGAGGACGCCGACCGGCGCGAGCCCCCGTACAGCGGCGCTGTTCGCCACAACTCCACGAACACGCTCAGAGTGACTTCTTCGGCCGCGGGCTCGTCGGGAACGAGCCAGAGCACGAGCCCGAAGACCCGAGCGGCGTACAGGTCGTAGAGCGCTGCGAATGCTGCGGCGTCTCCGGCGCCCGCCGCGACGAGGAGCGTCGCGCCGTCGTCGTCAGGCGCCCTGGGTGGGCCGGTCCGGTGCACAGGCTCCACCCCGATTCGACGATCGTCGATCCCGGGGTCTGGGGGATCCGAACGCTCAACGGTAACCCGCGCACGGCGCGTTCGCGCTGTCCCACTCCCCTCCGGATCCGTACCGCACGTGCTCCAGCTGACATAACGCCTCATGAGGATCGCTGGCTGGTCCGCTGAAAGCGGACAGGACGGCGGATCGGCCGACGGCGGCGCCCCGCCCGGCAGGATGGTCAGGTGGATTCGGTCACCGCGATCATCTGGGTCGTCGCTTTCGTGCTCGTCACCGTGGCCGTCACGGGCGTCGCCGGCAGGTTCGGTCTGTCCGCGCCGTTCCTGCTCGTCGCCATCGGTGCCGTCGCCTCGTTCGTGCCCGGCATCCCGACGGTCGAGATCGAGCCGGACCTCGTGTTGTACGCGGTGCTGCCGCCGCTGCTGTTCGCGGCCGCGATCCGGACGTCGTTCGCGGAGATCCGAGCGCGTGGCGACAGCATCTTCCTGCTGTCGGTGGGACTCGTCGCCTTCACCTTCGTCACCGTCGGCATGACCGCGTGGCTGGTGATCCCCGGCATAACCATCGCGGCCGCACTCGCGTTCGGCGCCGTCGTCGCGCCGACCGACGCCGTCGCCGTGACGGCCCTCACCGGGCGGCTGCGGCTCCCCCGGCGCCTCGTCACCATCCTCGAAGGCGAGAGCCTTCTCAACGATGCCGTGGCGCTCGTCGCCCTGTCCGCGTCGATCACCGCGATCGTCGGACAGGTGACGGCCGGGTCCGTCGCGCTCGACCTGGTCCTCGCCCTCGGCGTCGGCGTGGGCGGCGGGTTCGTCGTCGGCTGGCTGCTCTCCTTCGTGAAGCAGAAGGTGCAGAGCGCCGTCCTCGACACGAGCCTCTCCCTCGTCGCGCCCTACATCGCCTTCATCCCGGTGCAGCTGCTGCACGGCTCCGGCGTGCTCGCCGTCGTGATCGCGGGCCTGATCCTCGCGCACCGCTCCCCCGCGATCCAGTCGGCCGAGGCGCGCATCGCGGAGAGCATCAACTGGCGGACCATCCGGTTCCTGCTCGAGAACGCGGTGTTCCTCCTCATCGGGCTGAGCCTCGCGGGGATCGTGGAGGAGGCGGTGCAGAGCTCCCCCGGTCTGTGGCCGTCGGTGCTGATCGGCGGTGCGGTGCTGCTTGCCGTGTTCGCGTCCCGCGTCCTGTGGGTGCTCGGCACCACAGTGCTGTACCGGAAGGGACCGCAGCGCCTGCGGGAGCGCGGTTGGACGTGGCGGAACAGCGCCGCCGTCGCCGTCTCCGGCATCCGCGGTGTCGTGACGCTGATCGCCGTGTTCCTGCTGCCCGAGGAGACGCCGTACCGCGGCTTCCTGCAGTTCCTGGCGTTCGTGGTGATCGCCGCGTCGCTCGCCGGCGGCCTCGCCCTGCCCTGGGTCATCCGCAGGCTGCGCCTGCCGCCGCCGAACGAGATGCAGGAGCAGACCCAGCGCCGGCTGCTCCTGTCGGAGGCGAAGGCGGCGGGGCTCGCCCGCCTCGACGAGACCGTCGGCGACGCCGAGGAGGACGCGGTGATCAACCGCTTGCGCGTCAACGGCCGCTTCCTCCTCGACGACTACCCGGACGACCCGGAGCCCGGCACCGAGGCGCCGCAGGCCGCATACGCGCGGCTGCGCAAGGACATGATCCGGGCGGAGCGGGAGGCGGTGCGGTCGGCGCGTGCCGAAGGGCGCTACGAGGAGTACGCGGTACGGGCGGTGCTGGCGGCCATCGACGCCGAGGAGCTGGCCCTCAAGGCGACAGCGACGGGCGCCGGCGCTCCCCCGCGCCGCCAGCAGAACTGACCGCTACTTCTCCGGGACTCCGGGCGCAGTCGGCACCCCGCGCACGCGCAGGGCCTCGCGGTGCAGCCGATGCGCGAGCGGGGCCCAGACGATCAGAACGATCGCCGCGCCCAGCACGAGGCCGCCGATGGTGTCGGTGAGCCAGTGCGCGCCCAGGTAGTTGCGGCTCAGCAGCATGGCGATCGTGTACAGCGCGCCCAGCGCCCACACCCACCAGCGGATGAAGACGATGCCGAGGACGACCGCGATCGTCGCCGCGTTCGCCGTATGCCCGCTCGGGAATGAGCCGAAGTCGGCGGTGACCAGGATCTGCTCCGGACGGGGACGGTCGACGGTGTTCTTCAGGATCTGCACGACGCCGGCGCTGATCACGCTCGCGATGAGGAAGAACAGGGCGCCCCAGCGGCGCTTCATCAGGACGAGCCCCACGGTGATCAGGATCGGCACCACCACGACGCCGAAGATGCCGCCGCCCAGACCGTCGAAGAACCGTGCAACGCCCTCCCAGAACGGTGTGCGGTTCTCGTAGAGCTCGTTCATCCACTCGTCGTCGATCTCGTACGGGACGACGTCGAACTGGCGGATCGCGATGAGGAACCCGCCGACGACCACCAGGATCAGGGCGATCACCCCGCTGACCAGCGGCCACAGCCTCTGGACCTTGAGGGTCTGCCGGTCCTGCTTCTGCAGCGTCTCGGTGGTGCTCATCCCGGAATGCTAGGCCGTCGGTGCGCTGAGGGTCGTGCGTCCATGGACCGTTGACAGATCTGCCGTCTCGCGCAAGTCGCTGCCACCGCGCTCCCGCGACGGCCACCAGAATCTGTCCCCCGTGAGGAACACGAGCGCGGGGACGAGCACGGTGCGGACGACGAGGGTGTCGAGGAGGACGCCGATGCAGACGATCACGCCCACCTGGAGCAGCGCCACCACCGGCAGCACGCCCAGCACCGCGAACACCGCGGCGAGCAGCACGCCGGCGCTCGTGATGACGGCTCCGGTGGCGCCGAGAGCGCGGACCATGCCGCGCCTTGTCCCGTGCCGCTCGCGCTCCTCCCTAGCCCGGGTGGTGAGGAAGATGTTGTAGTCGACGCCCAGGGCGACGAGGAACAGGAACGAGTACAGCGGCACGCTGGTGTCGAGCGCGTCGTAGCCGAGAACCGAGGAGAACAGCCAGGTGGAGGCGCCGAGGCTCGCGAAGAACGACGCCAGCACCGTGAGCAGCAGCAGCACCGGGGCGACCAGTGCCCGGAGGAGCAGGACGAGGACGAGGAAGACGATCGCGAGGATCAGCGGGGCGACGAGCAGCAGGTCGCGCTGCGCCGCGTCCCGGGCGTCGAGCGCCGTCGCGTCACTGCCGCCCACGAGCGTCTCGCGGAGGTCGCCCTGCTCCGCCGCGTACTCGGCCCGCAGGTCGTTCACCGTGGCGAACGCCGCGTCACTCTCCGCCTCGGCCTCGAGCACGACGTCGATGCGGGTCCGCCCGTCGCTGCTCTCGCCGGGCGTCGCGGA
>DATCMN010000518.1:0-6218 GCA_036563405.1 Naasia sp.
CACTGCCCGGTATGCGGCGCCGACGTCACCTCGGTGGGCTGGACGGCGGAGCGGTGCGAGCACGACCCGTCCTTCGTGGCATCGATCGGCGTCGACGACGTCTGGGGCGACGTCGAGGAGTTCCTGTGAAGCGACTCGAGGACGGCGACGGGCGGCCGGAGCTGCTCGCCCTCCGCGCGCTCAAGCTCGGCGACCTGCTCGTCGCCGTGCCCGCCCTGCACGCGCTCCGCCGCGGCTTCCCCGACCACCGGATGGTGCTCGCCGTGCCCGGCTGGCTGGAGCCGATCGCCGAGCTCGTCCCGGCGGACGCCCTGCTGCCGACCCCCGGACTCGACGACCCGCTGCCGGTGCCCGCGAGCCGGATCGACGTCGCGGTCAACCTGCACGGCAACGGCGGCGAGAGCGCGGCACTCCTCCGTGCCCTCGAGCCGCGCCGGCGGCTCTGCCACGACACCTTCGGCGACGAGGGGCCGCCGTGGGTGGACGGCATCCTCGAGCGGAAGCGCTGGCTGCGGCTCGTCGACTGGCACGGCTGTCCCGGCGATGTGGACGAGGTGGCGATCGCCGACCCGGGGCCGGGTCCGCACGCGGGGGCCGCCGTCGTGCACGTCGGCGCGTTCTACGGCTCCCGACTGTGGCCGGCCGACAGGTTCGCCGCAGTGGCCCGTTCGCTGCGGGATCGCGGCCTCGAGGTCGTCCTCACCGGCGGCGCGGCGGAGGCGGAGCGCTCGGCGCACGTGGCGGCGCTGGCCGGACTGCCCGGCTCCGCCGTCCTCGCCGGCCGGATCGACCTGCGCGACATGGCGTCAGCGGCGGCGCACGCCGCGATCCTCGTCTCCGTCGACACGGGTGCCGCGCACCTCGCGTCCGCGTTCGGGACGCCCTCGGTGGTCCTCTTCGGGCCCGCGCCTCCCGAGGAGTGGGGCCCGCCGCCCGGCCCGCACGTGGTGCTCACCGATCCGGCGCTGCGCGTCGGCGACTCCTTCGGCACGGAACCGGACCCGGCGCTCCTCGCCGTCACCGTCGGCGACGTCCTCGACGCCGCCGATCGGCTGCTGGCAGCACCACGCCTCTGACCCTCGCTCAGCAGGCGGAAGTCTCACCCGCAGGGTCGCTGTGCCCGATTCTGGCTGCTGAGCGGCAGGACGCCTGCTGAGCGAGGGGCCAGGCCCTACCGCAGCGCCTCGAGCGCGGCGTCGTGGAGGGTGCCGTTGGTGGCGAGGGCCGATCCGTGCCACGGGCCCACCTCGCCGGCGATCGAGGAGAACCGGCCGCCCGCCTCCTCCACCACGGGGACGAGGGCCGCCATGTCGTACGGCTGCAGGTCGTACTCTGCGGCGACGTCGAGCGCGCCCTCCGCGACCAGCAGGTAGGACCAGAACTCGCCGTACGCGCGCGTGCGCCACACGGCCTCGGACAGGGCGAGGAGCGCGTCGACCCTGCCCGCCTCCTGCCAGCCCTTGAGGCTGTTGTAGCTGAGCGAGGCGTCCTCGAGGCGGGCGACGCCGGACACCCCGAGCCGGCGGGGCGCCGCGCCGGCGGCGTCCTCCGTCCACGCGCCCTCGCCGACGGCCGCCCACCAGCGGCGGCCGAGCGCCGGTGCCGCCACGACGCCGACGACGGGCCGCCCGTCCACCGCGAGGGAGAGCAGGGTCGCCCACACCGGCACCCCGCGGAGGAAGTTGGCGGTGCCGTCGATCGGGTCGAGGATCCACTGCCGTCCGGTTGCGCGAGCACCGCCGTACTCCTCGCCGAGGATCCGGTCGTCCGGGCGCTCCGCGGCGAGCAGGTCGCGCACCGCGAGCTCCACGGCGCGGTCGGCATCGGTCACCGGCGTGCGATCCGGCTTCGCCTCGACAACCAGATCCAGGGCGCGGAACCGGTCGAGCGCGATCGGCGCGACGGTGTCGGCGATTCGGAGGGCGAGGCGGAGGTCGGCGGAGATGTCGGCGCTCGTCACGCCGTCGAGCCTATTCGGCCGGCGGCGGGCCGGCCTGCCAGACGGCGTGGGCGCCGTCGGAACCGGCGGCGGCCTCGGGGGAGAGGGTGTCGAGGATCTTCCGCAGCGACTCCAGCCGGCGCCGCCCCGTCTCGCCGAGTTCTCCCTCGGAGACGCGGTCGACGATCTCCCAGCCGTGCGCCTCGCGCAGGGGGACGCCGTCGGGCGGGTCGCCGTCCGGCACGATCGCGCGCTCCGCGAACGAGCGGAGCACGTTGGCGGGGTCGACGTGGCCGAGCCCGAAGGATCGGACGCCCGGGGTGTCGATGATCCAGCCGGACCGCCCCGACTCGTCGCGGACGCGCAGCGACACGGTCGAGGAGGACGTGTGCCGGCCTCGGCCCGTCACCTCGTTGACCCGCCCGATCGCGCGCGCCGCACCGGGCACCAGGGCGTTGACGAGGGTCGACTTCCCGACGCCCGAGTGGCCGACCGCGACGGTGGTGTGACCGGCGAGGCGGGCGCGCAGGTCCTCGACGGGGACGTCGTCCTTGCCGTAGGTGACGATATCGATGTCGAGGACGGCGAACTCGGCGAGGAACTCGGCCGGGTCGGCGAGGTCGGTCTTGGTCACCACGAGGATGAGGTCGATCCCCGCGTCGAACGCGGCGATCAAGTACCTGTCGACGAGGCCGGCTCGCGGCTCCGGGTTGGCGGCGGCCACCAGGATCATCATCCGATCGGCGTTGGCCACCACGATCCGCTCGACGTCGTCGGAATCGTCGGCGCTCCGGCGCAGCAGGGTGCTCCGCTCGGCGATCCGGACGACGCGGGCGAGAGTGCCCTCCTCGCCCGAGGTGTCGCCGACGACGTCGACGAGGTCGCCGGTGACTATCGAGTTCCGGCCCAGCTCGCGCGCACGCTTGGCGAGGACCTCCCGCTCGTCGGTCGTGTCCTCGCCGAGCAGCACCGTGACCCGGCCGCGGTCCACGGTCAGCACCCGCCCGCGTTCCGCGTCGGCGTGCTCGGGCCGCTGCTTGGAGCGAGGCCGCGTGCCCCGCGGGTTCGGACGGACCCGGGCGGACGTCTCGTCGTACTCGTCGTAGGGGTCCTCCGGACCGTCGTCCAGCCAGCTCATGCGCCGAGCCCGGCGGCGCTCATCCGGCAGGGCGTCACAGCCGCAGGGTGGTGTCGGGCCGGCGGAGGAGGCCGGCCCACAGCGCCGGGAACTGGGGGAGGGTCTTCGCGGTCGTCGCGATGTCGTCGACGAGCAGCCCCGGCACGACGAGCCCGAGCAGTGCACCCGTCGTCGCCATCCGGTGGTCGGCGTAGCTCTGCCAGGGGCGGTCGGCGGATGCGGTCAGCGGAGCCGGCCGGAGGGACAGGCCGTCCTCCTCCTCGGTCACCTCGCCGCCGAGGGCGCGCAGCTCGGTCGTGAGCGCCGCGAGCCTGTCGGTCTCGTGCCCGCGCAGATGCCCGATCCCGGTGATCCGGCTCGGGCCGTCGGCCAGTGCGGCCAGTGCGACGATCGTGGGAGCCAGTTCGCCGCCCGAGGACAGGTCGAGGTCAAGGCCGGGCAGGGCGCGGCCGCCGCGGACGCCGGGGCCGCCGTCGACCACCAGCGCGGTGCCATCGCGTCGGACTGCCGCGCCGAAGCGGGCGAGGAGACCGCGCAGCTCGTCGCCGACCTGGGTCGTCTCCCCGGGCCAGTCCGGGACCCTGACGGTGCCGCCGGCGACGAGCGCCGCGGCGAGGAACGGGGCGGCGTTCGACAGGTCCGGCTCGATCCGCACCTCGCCGCCCGCGATGGGGCCCGGGCTCACGACCCAGACGCCGTCGTCGGGCGTCTCCACCGTCACGCCGCGGGCGCGGAGCGTGGCGACCGTCATCGCGATGTGAGGACGGCTCGGGAGCCTGTCGCCGACGCTCCGCAGGGTGAGGCCCCGCTCGAACCGGGGCGCGGCGAGCAGGAGGCCGGAGACGAACTGGCTGGAGGCGGACGCATCGATCTCGAGTTCGCCGCCCGTCACCGAGCCGGCGCCGTGCACGGTGAACGGCAGGGCGCCGCGGCCGTCGTCGACGACCTCGATGCCCAGGGCGCGCAGCGACGTGATGGTCGTCCGCATCGGTCGGCGGCGGGCCGCCTCGTCGCCGTCGAAGGTCACCGGACCCGTCGCGAGGGCTGCGAGCGGCGGACCGAACCGCATCAGTGTGCCGGCGAGCCCGCAGTCGATCGGCACACCGCCCGCGAGCGGGGCCGGGGTGACGCGGAGATCCCGTCCCAAGCCGCGATCGTCGCCGACCTCCTCGAGGCTCACGCCCAGGCTGCGGAGCGCCTCGACCATCAGTCCGGTGTCGCGGGAGTGCAGGGGAGCGCGCAGGACGGTGGGCTCCGCGGCGAGGGCGGAGAGCACCAGCTCGCGGTTGGTGAGGCTCTTCGAGCCCGGCAGCGGGACCTGCGCATCGAGCGGACCGGAGGCCACGGGGGCGGGCCAGACGGGATCGCTTGCCGGCGACGTGCCGCGCACGTCGTGGTCGTCGCCCGGGAGTGAGAAGCGGGGCGAGGAATATCCGAGGATTCCCATCGGTTCCCACAATAACGGCGGTGCACTCCGCAAGCCGGGCCGGCATGGGAAGGACGGGAAACGCGTGACGCTGACGCTCGACGCCCCCGCGGCCCGCCGCCCCGGATCCGCAGGCTCCCTTCGGGCCCGAGAACTAAGCTGGGCCCCGATGACGAGCACCAGCGATCCTGTCGATCCGACGGTCGAGGCGGAGGCCGAGGCCACGATCGAGGAGGCACTCGAGGAGACCGAGGCGCCTGCCGACCTGCGCGCTCTGTTCGAGAAGCAGGCGCTGCCCTTCCTCGACCAGCTGTACGCCGCGGGACTGCGGATGACGCGCAACCCCGCGGACGCCCAGGACCTGGTGCAGGAGACCTTCGTGAAGGCGTTCTCCGCGTTCCGCCAGTACCAGCAGGGCACGAACCTGAAGGCGTGGCTCTACCGGATCCTCACCAACACGTTCATCAACACGTACCGCAAGAACCAGCGGAACCCGTACCAGGGCACGATCGACGACCTCGAGGACTGGCAGCTGGGCAGTGCCGAGTCGGCGACCGCGCCGGTCAGCCGGTCCGCCGAGGCGGAGGCGATCGATCACCTGCCGGACTCGGCGGTCAAGGACGCGCTCCAGGCCGTCCCCGAGGACTTCCGGCTGGCCGTGTACCTGGCGGACGTCGAAGGGTTCTCCTACCAGGAGATCGCGGACATCATGAAGACCCCGGTCGGCACAGTGATGAGCCGGCTGCATCGCGGCAGGCGACTGCTGCGCGAACTGCTCGCCGAGTACGCGCAGGAGCGCGGGATCTCGGTGGGCGCGCCGTCCCGGCGGCGCTCCCCGAAGAAGGACGGAGCCTAGATCATGACGGACTGCGGCTGCGAGAAGGCCAAGCAGGAGCTCGAGGAGTACCTGCACAACGAGTTGCGCGGCGAGGACGCCGCCGACATCCGCGAGCACATGCAGAACTGCGCGGACTGCGCGGGCGAGCACAAGGTGGGCGTGGTCCTCACCGAGGCCGTGAAGCGCGCGTGCCGCGACACGGCTCCCGAGGAGCTCCGGCTGCAGGTGCTGACGAAGCTCCGCACCCTGCAGACCCACTAGCCCCCTCGGACGCCGCTGATGGCGGCGCCCGAATGAGACGCCGGGCGGTCAGCCTGCGGCCTGCTGTGCCTCCGCCAGCGAGGCGACGTCCCGGAACTGGAGCCGGGCCAGAGCCTCGGAGTGCTGCTCGGGCGTCGCGTTCACGAGATCCGTCCACACGTCGGCCACGAACGGGGCCTCCGTGTAGGAGAGCACGAACTCCGCGGCGGCGATCTCCCCCGAATCCGTGCCCTCCAGCTGCAGGATCGGGTCCCCGTTCTGGTCGAGGAGCTCGCTCTCGCTGAACTCCTCGTAGGCGGACATGTACTCGCGCCAGGCGTCCTGGGTCGCCGACGCGGGCTCCGGGTACCGCGCCAGGTACACCTCACTGCCCGGGAGGTCCTCCCACGTGCAGAGCAGGATGTCCTCCGCACCGGCGGGCTCGAACGCCTCCTCCAACGGCGTGCAGTCCGCCGGCTGCGCACCGTCGACGGAGAACACCCACGTCAGGGCCTCCGGACCGGTCAGCGCCGGGCAGCCCGCGCCCTCATCGGACTGCGTTCCGTCCCAGCAGGCGAGCTCGCCCGCGGGCGGCTCGCTCTCCGCCGGGGTCTCGGGCACGGCCGAGGGGACGCCC
>DATCMN010000520.1:0-3684 GCA_036563405.1 Naasia sp.
GTCGAGGTGTCGTCGCCGCGTGCGCCGAGGGTCTCGTTCTGCTTGTCGTCGCTCATGGCGGCGACTCTACGCGGCGCCTCCGACACGGCTGCTGGACGTCGGCGGGGGTTGCGCGGGCGCCCGCTACTGATCTCGAGCGCCGAACCAGGGCGTCAGGCGGTGGCGTCGCTGCGCCGCCCGATCGCGCTGGCGTCCAGCGCCTCGAGAAGGGCGGCGACGTCGTCGTACACCTCCGCGGCGCCCGCGTCCCGCAGCTCCGCCTCGCCGAAGCCGCCGCTGAGGACGCCGATCGTCGGGACGCCTGCGCGGGCGGCGGCGTGCACGTCCCACACGGCGTCGCCGACCATGATCGCCTCCCCCGCTGCAACGTCCGCCTTGGCGAGGGCGGCCTCGATGATGTCGGGATCGGGCTTCGCTGTGCCGACGTCGCCCGCGCTCGTCGCGGCGGTCACCGCGTCGTCGACGTCGAGGACGCCGCGCAGGATCTCCAGCTCGTCCTCGGGTGCGCTCGTCGCCAGCACCACCTTCAGGCCGCGCGCGGCGAGCGCCCGCACGAGCTCGCGCGCACCCTCGAGGGGACGCAGCCTGTCGACGCTCTCCTTGTAGTAGTCGCTGTGCCGCTCCTTGGCTCGCTCCGCCGCGTCGTCGTCGGCGTCCCCGGCGAGGGTCTCGAGGAGCTTCTTCGAATCCATGCCGATCGAGCGGTGGATCCGCCACACCGGGGCCGGGATGCCCTCGTCGGCGAAGGCGCGGTCCCACGCATCCACGTGCAGGTAGTTGGAGTCGACGAGGGTGCCGTCGATGTCGAAGAGGACGGCGCGGAGCGGGGTTTCGGCGGGCATCCCCGCAGTCAACCAGCGTCGGAGCGCATGCCTCGCGGGCTTGACGCGCCCCTTCGGCTCGACCAGCCGCGAGAATGGCGGTGTGACGACGCGCCTGCTGCTCCTCGCCGACACGCACCTGCCGAAGCGTGCCAAGGACCTTCCGGCGGAGGTGTGGTCCGCGGTCGACGTCGCGGATGTCGTCGTGCACGCCGGCGACTGGGTCGACGTGGCGACCCTCGATCGACTGGAGGAGCGCTCGCGCCGCCTGCTCGCCTGCTGGGGCAACAACGACGGTGCGGAGCTGCGCTCCCGGCTCCCCGAGCGGGCGACCGCGACGATCGACGGGGTCCGCGTCGGGGTCATCCACGAGACGGGGGCGTCGACCGGTCGCGACGCGCGCATGGATGCGGCTCACCCGGATCTCGACCTGCTCGTCTTCGGTCATTCGCACATCCCCTGGGACACCACCACTCCGCTCGGGTTGCGCCTGATCAATCCGGGGTCTCCGACCGACCGGCGGCGCCAGCCCCGATGCACCTACGGGACGCTCGTCCTCGCGGACGGCCGGGTCCAGGACGCGACGCTCCACGCGCTCCCCCTGGGCGGTGTCGGCGCCTCCGCTTAGGATGCTCGCGTGGACTGGTTGATCCTCCTCGCGGTGGGCGTCGCAGCGATCGTCGCGCTGGGCGTGACGGCGCACGGCTCCGCGCGCCGCTCGCACCGGGGCTCCGGCTCCGTCGGCGGCGGCCTGATGGGCTCCATCGACGAGGTGTTCGCGCCGAGCCGCCACGAGGCGATGCTCGAGCTGGACCGGCAGTCCGCCCTGCCCGCCCCCGCACCGCTCCCGGGCGACAGCGACCGCGGCATCCTCGACGGCAGGCGGATCTCGATCCGCCTGGACGGCGACCGCGCCTAGTCTCCATTCCCCCTCCGGCGGGCGCCCCCGACCTCCTCGGTCAGCCCTTCCGCCACTCGTCGCTCTCGAGGTGGGAGCCGCCCTGCGGACCCATCAGCAGCATGCCGCCGTCCGCCACCCAGGACGCGCCGGTCACGTAGGACGCCCCCGGCGAGGCGAGGAAGGCGATCACCGCGGCCATCTCGCGGGCGTCACCCGGCCGGCGCAGCGGGACGCCGGGCCGCTCCTTGCCCTGCGGATCCTCGTCCTCCTGCCCGGTCATCGGCGTCGCGATCTCACCGGGCGCGACGGCGTTCACCGTGATGCCCTGCGCGCCGAGCTCGAGCGCCATCTGCTTCACCAGTCCGCCCAGGCCGTGCTTGGCGGAGGTGTAGGCGGTCGAGCCGACGCGCGGGGCGTGCTCGTGGACGCTCGTGGTGGCGATGATCCGGCCGCCGCGTCCCGCGTCGGCCATCCGGCGGGCGGCGCGCTGCATGCACACGAAGGCGCCGTCGAGGTTTGTCGCGAGCACCTGCCGCCACTCCTCCAGCCTCAGCTCCAGCAGCGGCGTGCTCTCGCCGACCCCCGCGTTGTTCACGAAGACGTCGAGGCCGCCCAGCTCGTCGGCCATGCGGTCGACGACGTCGCCGGCCTCCTCGAGCCGGGTGACATCGAGATGGGCCACGACCGCGCGGCGGCCGGCAGCGCGGACCTCCTCCGCGGTGGCCTCGGCGCCGGCCTCGTCGTCCAGCCAGGTGATGCCCACGTCGAGGCCCGCCTCGGCCAGCGCGACGGCGGTGGCGCGGCCGATGCCGGATTCTGAGCCTGTGACGATCGCGGTGCGCGGTGCGAATTCCATGCCGCGATCCTCCGGCGGAGGCCGGGGTCGATGGGAGGGGGTTGCTATTCGGCCGTCACGAAGTCGATGAGCTGCTCGACCCGGCCGAGCAGCTCCGGCTCCAGGTCGGCGTAGGTGTCGACGCGGGAGAGGATCTTCTGCCAGGCGCGCGCGATGTCCGCCTGATCCTCGTGCGGCCAGCGGAGCGCCGCGCAGATGCCGTGCTTCCAGTCGGTGCCGCGCGGGATGACGGGCCAGGCGCGGATCCCGACCCGCGCCGGCTTCACGGCCTGCCAGATGTCGATGAACGGATGCCCGACGACGAGCACGTTCCCGCCGAACGGGCCGCGTGCGACGGCCTGCGCGATCCGGCTCTCCTTCGACCCGGTCACCAGGTGGTCGACGAGGACCCCGACGCGCTTGCGCGGTCCCGGCCCGAACTCGCGGAGGAGCTCCTCCAGGTGGTCGACCCCCTCCAGGTACTCGACGACGACCCCCTCCACCCGGAGGTCGTGGCCCCACACCTTCTCGACCAGTTCCGCGTCGTGCCGGCCCTCCACGAAGATGCGGCTGGCGCGGGCGACCCGCGCCTTCGCGTCGGGCACCGCGATGGATCCGGAGGCGCTGATCAGCCGGCCCGCCGCGGGCCGCAGGACCGCGGGGGCTTTGAGCACGATCGCCCGGCCGTCGACGAGGAAGCCGCCGCCGAGCGGGAAGACGCGGACCTTGCCCCGCCGATCCTCGAGCTTCACCATCCGGCCCTCGGTGCCGACCACGGCGCCCACGAATCCGCTGTCCGCCAGTTCGACGACGAGCCCGGGCACGGCCTCGGTGATCGTCGGGGCGGGGGTCTTCGGCTTGCGCCAGTCGGTCGAGAGGACGTCTGCCCCGTAGCGGTCGTAATCCACGCGTCGAGGGTAAGCACCGGCCGCGGCGCCGGCGGCAGCGGCGCGCGGAGATGGCGCGTGGGCGGGGACGCGCGGGCCACCATGGGATCCATCGCTCCGTGGCGGCCCGGCGGCACCTGGGAGTCGTCTCGGGAGCCCGCGCAAGGCCTGCCGCTCGTCCCGCGACCCGCCTAGCGTGGCGGTCATGGCCAATCGCGACACCCACCCCGATCTCGAGCG
>DATCMN010000534.1:0-15246 GCA_036563405.1 Naasia sp.
TGGTCGGGGAACTGAGGGGCGCAGTGAGAGCCCAGGCGACGTATCCACCGGCCGCAGCGAGCAGGATCGCGAGGACGATCGCGACGACCTTCAAGGTCCGCAGACGCCGGGTCTTCCGCTCCGCATCGGAGCGATCGTCCACGTGGGGCTGTGCGTGCTGCAGCCACTCAGCCAGATCGGACATCGCGTCGGGGTCGCGCGGCGTCGTCATCGCGCCCCTCTCCTCGATCGCAGCCCTATCTTGCAGTACCGCACGCTTTCGGGGAACCGGCAGACGCCGCCGGAATCGAGCGTTTGGTGTATCGGCTCGACCAGGCCGACCAGGTCGTCGGCGAAACCCCGGCGGTAGGAGCGTGCAGGACGACCTAGGTCGCGAGGAACCGGGCGTCTACAGCCGCCGTCACTTCGATGTCCTCCGGGCGGAAGGAGAGGCCGGGGTCGACTGCTTTCGCGGAGCGGAGCATCACGGGCTGGTCGGCGAACTCGATCGCGCCGTTACCGTCATGAAGCATCCCGGGGTCGGCGAGCGCCGTGGCGCGCACGGTCTGGAGGCCGATGCTGCGGGCATAGACCGTGGCCTTCTGCACCGCATCCTCCACAGCGCGGGTGCGCACGTCGTCGAGGACCGCTCTCCGGGTCTCCTCGGTGAGGGACCAGGAGATTCCCTCCACCGAGACGCCGTCTCTGGACGCCACGTCACCGAGAAAGCCGCCGAGGAACTCGAAGTCGCCGACCACGACGGAGAACCGCACCGAAGCGTGGTGCACCAGATCCTGCTGGACGCCGTCCGGGGTCCACGGGCGCTCGGCCCAGACGTGCGCGGAGGCGCTCGACCAGGACAGGACCGGACCGCGCTGTGCGTCGGTCGCCGCGGTGATGACTTGGGTCACCTGATCGGCGATGTCCGCAGCAGCCGCCACCACGCTCTCGCGCTGATGCCCGTCCTGCACGACGGTCAGGGTCACCGTCGCCCGCTCGGGAGGCAGCCGTGTGAGGTGCTCGCCGCGTACCGCGATCCTCGTGTCCGTCATATCGCTCCACATCGGCGGGAGGCGGCGACCGCCTGCTGTGTACCGGATTATGGCACCCGGCGGTCGAACCGATGGATGGGTCGGCTGCTCGCTGTCGGCTGAGGGACGCATCCTCCTGACGTCTCCCGCATACCGCGGAGCACGGGCGGGACGTTAGAAGGCAGAGCCGGAGGCCACGTTGGAGACGCTGTAGGTGGCCGGATCCAGACAGACGGTGACCGGCTGTTCGAGCCTGATCGGTTCGACCGGTCCCGTCGTCTGCGGTTCGGGTGGCGCGACGAGAGCGCCATCGGCGACCCCGGTTTGGCAGTCGTAGGCGCCGGCCGCGGAGAAGTGGATGGTGCTGTACCCGACCTCCCCCGGTTCGATCTGGACCCGCTCCTCGACGCCCTCGTCCGGGCTCCGCTTCCCGATGACGGCGCCGGTTCGAGTGTCGACCAGGTTGAACACCGAAGGCGACCCCAGCAACAAGCAGGCGGTTTCGCCGGTGTTGGTGAACGTGATCTCCGAGTAGGACTGGCCCGCACCGCTTGACGCGGGATGGGCGGTGATCTCGATCGACAGCTGATGCGTCGTGCATTCCTCCGCCGGGCCGGCGGCGGGCATCGGCGTTCGCGGGGCAGCCGGTGTGGCGGGAGGGGCGGGTGATGAAGGCTCTGACTCGATGGCGGAAGGAGCTGGGGCAGGCGCAGAGGTGCCGCTGCTCGCGCAGCCGGTGAGAAGCGCTAGGCAGAGCGCGGCCGCAGCCAGCGCTGTCCTCCTGGCGAGCAGGATCCTTACCTCACCGGTGAACCGGCCCACTTCCATGGTGGAAGGGTCGCACATCCACCAGGATGGCGCCGGCCTGACGCGGGCGCCGCGGGCCGCAGGCACGCCCGGGATCGCCCCTCCGCAAGTCGGGCCGCGAGCGGCGCTGGAACCGCCAGGGCACCGGCTGAGCGCTCAGCACGCTGGGCGACGACTGGCCGGACGGCGCGGCCGCTCAGTCCGGTGCCCGGCGCATCTCAACCGCTTCGGGGACACAGTCGGCGATGACAGCCTGCGAGGAGGGCGTGTCGCCGTCCTCGTCCGCAGGGATCACTATGACGCCATCATCGAGGTCCGCGTCCACCCCGCCCTCGCGCAGGCACAGGATCGCCGACTCCAGTTCGAAGGCATCGGGGCCGACTGCGCACCCCGCTACCAGCACGGCGAGCAGCGGCGCGATCAGGACCGCACCTGCAATTGAACCCGCAGAACTTTTGGGCATGTGCGGCACGGTAGAAGCAGCGGGTGAACGGCCGGGGTTGCGCCGACTCCGGGACGACAGTCGCTCCAGTAGGGGTTTCCGCCGACACGGCAGGCACTGCGAAAGTGTCACGGAAGCTGCCCCTGCGCTAGGCGCTGTTCACGCTGCCGACGCCAGGTCCATGCACGATCGGGTTCATGATCGCTGTAGAGGGCGTGGTCGTACCGGCAGGTTCCGAAGGCGTCACGCTGGACGTGCTGAAGCAGGCGTTCCGCCGGAGCTACGAATCCGTCGAGTTCGGACGGGAGCAGTGGATCCTCCGCCTCGATCGCTTCCGGGTCCTGCTGGAGACCGAGCCGCGTCGCCTGTGCGTCGGAGTCGTCGTGAACTTCCCTGCAGAAGCCCAGGCATTCCACGATCGGTTCGCCTCCGAGCTCGACCGGTGGGCAGCGCCCGGGACCCTGCGCACAAGTTGGAGCGAGAACCGGCAGGTTCCCGTCGCGCTCCGCTGAACCCAACCGGACTCCGGCGAATACAAGCCCTCCGGCGCTACGTCGCCGCGCGCTACGTTGAGACCCTCGAAGACCCTAGGGAGCAGCTGATGAGCAAGAAGGTCGACGACGCAAGCCGAGCACTCCGGGCAGCGGTGAAGGAGCACTCGAAATTCCTGTCGCGGTCCAAGTCGAGTCCCGCGAAGTTGGAGAAGGCCGCCTGGAAGCTGCGCAGAGCCGCTCTCGCCTACACCGAACTTGTGCTCACCCGCACGGGTACGACCAGCCCCTTCGTTCAGATCCCCGACCCCCAGCTCGAGGACGCATCAGTGAGCACGCTCACGGCGGAGCGGGATCGTCTGAAGAGCGAACGCGAGAAGCGCAAGGCGAAGCGCGCAGAGGACAGCAAGACCGGCTAGCGCGCTGCCGCGTGGCGTCCGCCCGCGACGGGCGCTTCGAGGACGGCTCGTGTCCGAGCAGTCGAGGTGGGACGCGGAGGTCGTCGATCTTCGCGTCCTCGGCTGCCGCAGCCGCCCGTCGCCCGAGATGGAATACCCAGGGCCCGATGGCGTTGAATCGGAGCGATGGTGGAGCTTTCGGCATCGGGATCGCAGCGTTCAGAGGTCCGCTTGGAGGCGGCGGGCGACGACGTCGAGCAGGCGCCCGTGCTGCTGTCCAGCTTCTACGAGGGCTCGAAGTGGGCATCGAGCCGCACAGGAGACGGATACTCCTACCGGTACGCCGCCATCGGGGACGCGACGATGACGCTGCGGACCTCCGAGATGCGCGGACATATCGAGGGTGACATCCCGCCCGGTGACGACTACATCGTCCAGTGGCTGACCGAAGGGTCGGCGACTGTCGATGTCGGGCGCACCGAAATTCCCCTCACCCGCGGCGTCCCCCTGCTGTTCCCGGCGCATCGCCCGTTCGTGTTCAGCTTCACCGACTACCGCCAGAAGCTGGTCCAGGTGAACCGAAGGGTGGTGAACGCGATCGTCGCGGAGCGCGTGCCCGCAGCCCAACCTGTGTCGGTGCGGTTCGACCACACTGCTCCGGCGTCCGCTTCCGCGATCGGGACGTGGCATGACACCGTCACGCTGGTCTCTCGCACCCTCCGCAGGGGGAATCCGAGTCCTGTGCTGTGGTCGGAACTCGTCCGTATGACGGCTGTGGCGTTCCTCGAGCTCTGTCCTCCCCGCCCGGTCGATGACGGGACCGAGCTGATCGGAGTCCGCAGCGCCTCAATCCGTTCCGCCGTCGAGTACGTCCACGAGCACGCCGGCACTGCACTCACCCCGGCAGCCATCGCGGCAGCCGTCGGCATCCCCGTGCGCACCCTGCACCAGTCCTTCCAGCGCGAGCTCGGTATGAGCCCGATGGAACTGGTGCGGCAGGTCCGCCTCGAGCATGTCCGGGCGGAGCTGCTCGAGCTGCACCCGCGTCCCGGTGCCGTGGCCGAGGTCGCCTCCCGGCACGGCTTCGCGCATCTGGGCCGCTTCTCCGCCGCCTATGCGCAGCGCTTCGGAGAGCTTCCCAGCGACACCCTCCGCCGCTGACCGTTCTCTATCCACTCAGGGCAGCAATCCCCTGCAGCATGCACAGCGCGGACAACGGGGCCCTTCGGTGATGTCGCCGCGCCTAGCGTCGTTCCTGCTTCCCCGGTCACGGGTGACCGGAGGGAAGTCGCGAAGCAACTCACCGAGGAAAGGGAAAGACCGTGGGGCGACTCGTCTATGACGCGAGCGGAGCGATGAACATCGAGGACCGCCAGCTAGCTCACCTGCAATACGTGATCGGCTCGAAGCTGCGCCGGGCGGAGACGTTCTTCCTCACCTGGCCGACGACCGATGGGTCCAACGAGGGGCGAACCGTCATCTGGATGCACTCAGGAATGCCGCTCCGATTCGAGTACGAGCAGGCTGCACCTCGGGAGCTCAACCGCCCGTGGCTGGAAGCGATGCTGATTCGCGCCAACTCGGCTGCGGGGCTGTCTCCTGTTCCCGAGCCTGACGAGACACCCGTCCGCATGTCACGAGGTGCTCTCGCCGCCACCGCCTAGCCACCGACTGACGTGCACATTGACCTCCTTCTCACAGCCCTGCTCCTCGCCTTCCTTCCCGGTCCTGGCGCGATCTATACGCTCTCCGCGGCGACATCCTCCGGGCTGCGGGCCGGCCTGCCGGCTGCAGCCGGCTGTGCCGCCGGAGCGCTTCCGTACTTCGCCCTGTCCACCGCCCCCACCGCGGGTGCCGCCTTCGCGCACCCGGCGGTGACCGGAGCGCTGACCGGAGCGGGCGTCCTGTACCTCGTCTACCTCGCGGTGCGCACGTGGCGGACCGGGCAGGAGCGCCTCAGCCCGTCCGTGCGGGACGACCAGCGGATGTGGCGGCGGGTTGGCCAAGGTGCAGTCGTGAACCTGCTGAATCCGAAGCTGTCGCTGGTCTTCTTCGTGCTGCTGCCGGGCTCCGCCGGCGACACCGGTCCGGCGGGCGCCGCCCTCGGCGCGGCATTCGTCGGCGTGATCCTCGTGGCCTACGTGCTGTACGCCGTAGCGGGTTCATTCCTGGGTCGCGGGCTCGTGAAGAACGCGAAGTCGAGGACGTGGGCGTCACGGGTGTTCGCGAGCACGTATGCCTTGCTGGCTGCACGGCTTGCGTTCAGCTTCGCGTGAGAAGTCGGTTCGGGTTCAGACGCGACCGTCGGCCTGACACCGAGTCCCGGCTCCCGCGGTTCACTGGCGGTTGCTCGGGCTCGACGAACGACGTCAACGCTCGGGAGTAGTCCGCCGAGTTGTACCGTGTCGCAGCGGACACCCGGGACACCCCGTCAACGCCACCACGGCCGCTAGCGTCAGCATCCCGCGCACCGACGGGTCGTGCGGGCGCGCACCTCGATCACCTCCACGGTGACGGCGGACGAGATCTCGGTCACCCCTGGCGCTCGAGGATGCCGTCGCCGAACGCTTCTCGGACCCGGGTGATGCCGGTGTCGGTTCCCCACATGTCGACGAATCGGCCGGCTTCGTCGTCGTTGGTGTAGACGACCAGGCCGTCGTGACCGGCATGGAACCAGCCGTAGCTGAAACTCTTCCGGCCGTCGTCATAGGTGGTCTTGGAGGAGCCCGCCCCTCCGGCTCGGACCTCGATGACGTACCCATCGGGGAACTCCACCTCGGTCAGGTCTACCTCGCAGAGGACCGGGGTGACCTGCTCGGCCAGATCGTCGGCGAGCAGCCGCTCCCCCGGCGGGCACGCCGGGATGCCGAACTCGCCCTCCCCCATCGACAGGTACGGGACCGGCTCCGAGAAGCACCCGGCAAGGGTCGCGACGAGGACAGCGGCTGAAGATGCGGCTGACAGCAGTCGGCGGCGGGGCTCGATCACGCCGTCATCTTCTCAGCGGTCGGGGCTGGTCTTGGTGAAGCTGCTGCGGCGCTCCTCAGCCACGCAGCGACAGCGTCGATGCCGCCCGGGCCGACGGCGAGGACCAGAGGGTGCTTGTTGTGCCAGTCGATCCGCCGTCGAGGTCCGGCGGGGCCAAGACGCTGATCGGACCGGTCGCCTGCTCCGCGGTCGTGGTGAGGTCGGCGGCGACGGCGAGGCCGGCAATCTGGTCGAGGACGGCGGCCGTCTGGGCGAGCTCGGCACGAGCAATCTGGTGGACGGTCATGCCTGCTCAACGCCGCGGTCACTGGTAGGAGGTCCCGGCGACGGCGCCGGTGATCAGGGTAACGACGGTGGCCAGGGTGACGAAGGCGGTGCCGACGCCGACGAACCGGCCAGTCCTCCAGGCGACGATGGAGCACCCGAGCAGGACGATGAGTGCGGTCAGCGCCCACCAGAAGTTCATCACCGCCTGGTCATGGGCTGCGGCAACCTGCGCTGCCGACGGCTGCACGCCGAAGAACGCCGCGATGCTGATCCCGGTGGCGAACACCCGCATCGGCACGATCAGGATCTCGAACAGGAACGCGATGGTGGCGACCCAGATCGCCACCTCCACCCACCCGGACATCTCCGCACGAGCTGTCGCAGGCGGCTGGGTCACGGCGATCTCCTCATCGGCGGCTGGCCGCGATCGTATCGGCCCCGTCATCGGAACGCACGGGCTACCCCGGCGGTGAGCGCGACGACGACCACCATGGCGCCGGCCGCCGTCATCAGCCACACCGAGACCCGCTGCGGCCGTAGCGGCTCCGGCAAGTTCGACGGCGAGGCCGTACAGGTCGTCGGTCATGGCCGTGCTCCCCGTCGGCATAATCGACCCATGCACTGGCCGAGGTTCCCCCGGCGAGACTCGGAGCCCCTTCTCCATGTCTCGGTGGACCACGGGTCCGGGCAGCCGGTCGTTCTCGTCCACGGCATCGCCTCCTCGGGCACCACGTTCGTCAACGTGGTGCCCCTCCTTGACCCTAGCCACCGCGTCGTCGCGCTCGATCTCCTCGGGTTCGGCGAATCGCCCTCGCCGGCCGGCGCTCGCTACACGGTGGAGGAGCAGGTCGATTACCTGCGTCGGACTCTGGCATCGCTCGACATCCCCCGATTCGTACTGGTCGGTCATTCGCTGGGCAGCATCGTCGCTGCGCGGTACGCCGCGATCCACCGAGACCAGGTGCGCGGTCTCGTTCTCGTGAGCCCGCCCGTCTATCTGCCGCCCGAAGCCTTCGGCGATCCGCAGGAGCGACGCGCGATGGGCTTGTATCTCCACGTGTACGACTTCCTTCGTCGCAACCGGCGCTTCACGATCCGCAACGCCGCCATCCTCGCCCGGCTGTCCCCCATCCCGGACGTCCTCGACCTCAGCGAGCGCAACTGGGAGGCGTTCACGCTGTCGCTCGAGCACTCCATCGAAACCCAGACCACCATCAGTGACATCGCGAGCGTCACCGCGCAGGTGGAGCTGGTCTACGGAACGCTCGACCCGTTCCTGATGCCGGGCGGGCTGCGCATAGTCGAGCAGATGCGCCATGTCAGCGTTCATCGCGTCGTAGGCGGGGACCACCTCATCCGCCATCGCATGGCTCGCGTCGTGGCCGCTGCCGTGGCCAGTGTCACCTCACGGGCCGAGAGCTAGGCCCAATCCGATTGCCTCTGCAAACGCGGGATATGAAGTCGATCGGGACCATTGGTAGGGCGGACGGGCCTTGAACCCGTGACCGATGATTTATGAGAGCCGCGGAATCGTCGATTCTCACGTTTCTGCTGGCTCTTCTCTGCCCCTCGGGACCCGTCATGGCCGCGATCTCGTCCTACGGAGACACCAGAGGGACACGGGTAGGGCCACGCTCAGGCCCGCCGAGCAATCTGACGTGAGGGACGCGCTTTGGGTTGCCCCGCCATCCTTACAAGGCGGGCCCGACGCCGCCCTGTCAGATTCGGAAGATCCGCCAGCTCGAGCTGGTGGACTCCCCCCGCTCGAGCACGATCAGGTCGATGCCCGAGTTGAAGGCGTCAGGCGGACACGTCATCGGCTCCACCACCAGACCTCGGCGGCCGCCGCCATCGGCGGTGTGGATCTGGACCCAGGGTGAGCCAGCATCCCACGTCATGCCGGTACCGGTGCCGGTATCCGACCGGATCTCGACGGTCGTCATGCCGTCGCCGTTCCGGGCGAGCTCTGTGAACGCATGGTCAACGGCGACGTCCCCAATAGGCCGCCCCATCCGGAAATCGAACGCTCCCCCACGGAATGTCGAGACGTCGCGCGTTCCTCCAGGAAGGAGCCGGTCGGGTGTGACGTCGAGAACTGACGCTGCAGGAAGCGTCAGTGTCCAGTCGTTCACGCGCCCCGAGCCAGCAACGAGGTAGGGGTGTGCCGCCGCGCCGAAGGGCGCTGCCTCAGCACCGATGTTCTTCGCGGCCAAGGTTGTGGCAAGACCGTCGTCCGACAGCTCGTACCTGACGGTCAGGCCGACAGCGTACGGGTAGCCGGCTTGAGGAACGATCTCCGCCTCCAGAGTGATGCTGTGACCATCGACCGTGGCGGGCCGGAACTCGAGCCAGGCGACGAGGCCGTGGAGCGCGTTGTGCCGTTCGGGCTCGGTGAGGGCGAGCTGATGCTGCTCACCGTTGAAGGCATAGCGGCCGTCTGCGATCCGGTTCGGCCACGGCGCGAGGACGGAGCCACTGAAGCCGGGCCGCAGCGTATCAGCCTCGAACGGCATCACTAGGTCCCGCCCCTGGTAGCGAAGGGCGCGCAGGGTCGCACCGACGCCGGCGATCTCCGCGGTATACCCGCCGGCGGCTATCTTCCACTGCTCACCTGATCGCGGCCTCCGGCCAGAGACGGAAGGCACGGGAGCCTGTGTTGGCAGCGACGTCACGGCAGCTCGCCCGGACGAGCGCTTGACGCCCGGACTCGCAGGGAACACGGGACCCGGAAGGTGCCCGACCGCAGGGGGATCCCCTCGATCGCATTCAGCAGCATCGAACCCGCCATCTCCCCCATCTCGACGAGAGGAAGGGCGACCGTCGACAGGGGCGGGCGTTGGTGCGCAGCGAAGGCGCGATCGTCGAAGCCGACCACGCCGACGTCCGTTGGCACGTCTAGGCCGGCGTCGCGCAGCGCCGCCACAGCCCCCATGGCGAGTTCGTCACTGGCACAGAAGATCGCATCGAAGGATTCCCGCGCGATCAGGCTGCTCGTGATCGTGTACGCCTCCTCGGGGCTCCAAGAGTCGCTGTGGGCGATCAGGCGATCATCCGCGTGACGGCCGTGGCTCTGCAGAGCGCTGCGGAAGCCGGCCAACCGGTCCGCCGTCGCCTCCCACTGTTCCGGTCCGTTCAGGAAAGCGATGCGCTCGTAGCCGGACCCGACCAGGTGCGCGACGGCCAGTCCGGCGCCGCCTGCGTCATCGGGAAGGATCGAGGTGGCCGCCGGGTCGGTCGAGTACTCGTACAGGAACAGTCGCGGCAGATCCTCGGGCAGTTCCGCGGCGGGCTCCGCGCGTGCGCCGACCCGATTGCCCGAGACGAAGATCAGGCCATCGACTCGCTTGTCGACCAGCCTCTTCAGGTGCATCTCCTCGAGAGACCGCTGGCCGTAGCTGTTGCAGAGAATGACGGAGACGTGAGCACGGAACGCGGCGTTCTCCACTCCGCGCATGAGCGAGCTCGTGAAGATGCCTTCGAGATCGTCTGAGATGAGGGCGATGGAGTCGCTGCGCCGCGTGCGGAGTCCGCGGGCCATCGCGTTCGGCCGGTAGCCCAATTGGTCGATCGTGTCGGTCACCCGTTGCCGCACTTCCGGCCCCACATCCCGGCGTCCGTTCATCACCTTCGAGACCGTCGACACCGAGACGCCGGCGGCGCGCGCAACGTCGTGCAGCGTCGCTCGCTGCGAGCCGGTGGACGTCACGTGCCTGCCTCCCGATTGCGACCTTCATGGGCGAGCCCTGTTGACATCCCGCGCCGCATGCCTCCATGATGCCCGAACGGGAACGATTTCGTAACCTGTTCACGAAATCGATCCCGCTCGCAGAGGAGAGAAGCGATGACCGCCACGATTCCGCCGCCCGCGGTAGGCGGCGCACACGTCGCCACAAACGCCGCGCGCGGTCATCGCGGATCAGGCCGACTCGCCGCTCGCCGAAGCCGAGTCGGCCTGCTGTTCGTGCTGCCCGCGATGACGCTCGTCGTCGTGCTCTTCGTGATCCCGACCATCTACACGATCGCCCTCTCGTTCTTCGAGTCCTCCCTTCTCGGCGACCTCACGTTCATCGGCCTGGCCAACTTCGAGAGGGCTCTGGCGGATCCCGCGCTGGTTCAGGCGCTGCTGTTCACCACGCTCTACACGGTCGTCGTCACAGCGGTTCTCTTCGTCATCGGCATGGCGCTGGCCCTGATGGTCTCCGGTGCGATCGGCCGCGCCGCCGCCGCCCTCCGCACCATCGTGGTGGTCCCCGTGGTCATCGGCTTCGCAACGGCGAGTTACATCGCCCTGTGGCTACTGGACGGCCGCATCGGCATCGTCAACCGGGCCCTCGACGACACCGGCCTCGTCGATGCGCCCATCTCCTGGTTCGGTTCCTTCGGGACCGCCTTCGCCGTGGTGATCGTCCTCGTCGTCTGGAAGACGGTCGGGCTCACGATGCTGCTGCTGATGTCGGGGATGAACGCCATCCCCGGCGACCTCTACGAAGCCGCTCAGCTGGACGGCGCCGGGTGGTGGCGGAGGCTCTTCTCGATCACGCTGCCGCTGCTGCGGCCCACCATCGCGCTCGTGCTGATCCTCACAGTGATCAGCAGCTATCTGGCCTTCGACCAGTTCTTCATCCTCACGCAGGGCGGCCCCGACCGCTCGACGGTCACATTCGTGTACCTGATCTACCGGGCCGGCTTCATCGACTTCGACCTCGGGTACTCCGCGGCGCTCTCGGTGATCCTCATGGGAATCCTGCTGCTCCTCACCGCGGTGCAGTTCCGCGTTCTCCGACAGGACGGCGACCGATGAGCGCCCGGAGTAGCAGGCCGGCTCCGCGTCGGGTGGTCTACCTCCTCGCCGCGGTGGTGATCGGCGGGTTGTTCCTGCTGCCGATCCTCTGGCTGCTCATCAGCTCAGTGAAGACCACCGCAGAATTCGCGGCGGTGCCGCCCACGTACTGGCCCCAGACGATCAGCCTCGAGAACTTCCAGCGCCTCGCCGACGCGGGCATCTGGCACCACGCACTCAACAGCACACTCGTGGCGCTCGGAACGGTGGTGCTGGCCACGCTGCTGAGCACACTGGCCGGCTACGGCTTCGCGCGCTTCCGGTTCCGGGGCAGCTCGATCCTCTTCCTCGTCCTCCTCAGCACACTGATGATCCCGTTCCAATCGATCATCCCGTCGCTGTACGCCATCCTCGACAGCGCCGGCCTCATCAACTCCATCGGCGGCCTCATCCTCGTCTACACGAGCTTCGTCCTGCCGTTCGGGGTATTCACTCTGCGAGCCGCGTTCGCGAGCATCCCGGACGGCCTCGAGGAGGCAGCCATCATGGACGGCGCCAGTCCGTGGCGCACCTTCACGTCGGTGATGGTGCCGATGGCAGTTCCCGGCGTCGCCACCGTCGCCATCTACGCGTTCTTCAACGCCTGGAACGAGTTCCTCGCCGCCCTCATCTTCACCACCCGGCAGGACGCCTTCACCCTCCCGGTGGCCCTCGCCAACCTCCAGTCAGGGGCATTCGGAACGCTCAACTGGGGCGTACTCGAGGCCGGCGCGATCGTCAGCGCTGTCCCCTGCATCGTCGTCTTCCTCATCCTCCAGCGCTACTACGTCGCCGGCCTCAGCGCCGGCGCCGTCAAAGGCTGACCCCCGGCTCGATGTCGAGCACCACCGAAAGGAACACAGCAATGACGCACACCACTGCAACAACCCGGCGCCTCGCTCTAGGCGCCGCCCTCACCGCCGCAGCCCTCACGATCGCCGGATGCAGTTCGCCTGCCTCACCGGCCGAGGGCGAGGGGTCTGGCGACGGACCCGCAACCCTCTGGGTCCGGGCGGCCGACGCCCCCCTCGACGAGCAACTGGTCGAGGCCTGGAACGAAGAGAACCCGGACCGCAAGATCGAGCTGGTCGCCATCCCTGACGCCCAGTACGTGCAGAAATTCATCCAGGCTGTCCGGTCCGGCGACGTCCCGGACATCGCCGTCGTCGACATCGCCAACGCGCAGGCCCTCGTGACAGAGGATCTGCTGCAGGACATCACCGAGCAGGTCGACGGATTGGACTACCGCGACGAGCTCGCTCCCGCGGCGGTGGAGATCGCCAGCGCGGACGACGTCGTGTACGGGGTGCCTCACCAGCTCGACGTCTCCCTCCTCTACTACAACAAGGAGCTGTTCGCGGCGGCCGGACTCGACCCCGAAGCGCCTCCCACCAACTACGACGAACTCCTCGAGGCAGCACGGGCCATCACAGCCCTCGGCGACGAGACCTACGGCTTCTACCTCGCCGGGAACTGCGCCGGCTGCAACGCCTACGGCACCCTCCCCTGGGTATGGGCCAACGACGGCGACATCCTTGACGAGTCCGGCACATCCGCGACGTTGGACGACCCCGCCGTCGCCGAGACGTTCGACTTCTACCAGCAACTGTGGGACGAGGGGCTCATTCCGCCGAGCGCCAAGGATGACAACGGCGCAACGTGGGTGACGGCTTTCCAGTCGAACAAGATCGGCATGGTGTCTCTCGGCAGCTTCGGCATCGGACTCTTCGGGGCGGACGGACCCGACTTCGGTGTGACCCCCATCCCCGGCGCCGACGGCGGCAGCGCCGCGTTCGTCGGCGGCGACGTCGTGGGAATCCCGGTGGGTGCGGCGAACGCCGGAACCGCGTGGGACTTCATCGAGTGGAGCATGAGCGACGAGGTTCAGACCGACATCGTCGCCAAGGTGGGCAGCCTGGTCGTCCGCTCCGACCTCATCGACAACGAGAACACCGCCTCGGATCCCCGCCGACAGGTCGCCAACGAACTGATCACGCTCGCGGACGTGCCCAATACCCCGCAGTACAACGCGATCTTCATCGACGCAACTGGCCCGTTCCTGCAGCTGATTCGCTCCTGGGTGTTTGAAGGCCAGGGGTCCGGCGCGATCGAGTCGACTCAGGCGGACTTCGACAGCCGCCTCAAGGGCTGAGCCCACCGACCCGTCGTTCTCACACACTCGAAGGACTAGCCCCACTCATGATGGACCTCAGTTTCGCCTGGCCGCACCCGCGCTTCTCTACGGAGGTCGGCGAGGTCAGCTTCCGCCTGCACACCTTCGACAACGTGTTCGGGCTGGACCCCGCCTCCACGACGGTGGAAACACTGGACGGCGGGGTGCTGAGGGTGAGGGCGGATCGGCTGAGCTGGGCTGGCGGGCAGGCGACCACTGAGGGATCGGTGGTCGCCACGCTCAAGCCGGTGGACGGCGAGCTGGAGATCGGCGTCACAGTGAACCACACCGAGGCGGTTCGCTCGGTGGTGATCACGCTGCACGACCAACCGGTCGGTGACATCGTCGGCCTCCGGGAGGGGCGTCTCACCATCCCTCGCGAAGGCAGGGCGGTGCGCTACCCCGACGGATGGTTCGACCTCTCCTCCCCAGCGTTCGCTCTTCAGTCAGCTGACGGTGTCACCACAATCCGCTCGCTCGACGATCGGCCCAGGCCGAAGCGGTTCGCTTTCCTTCCGTCGTTCCGGGACCCGGAGCGCATGAACGTCGAGCTGATCGTCGAGGCTGAGGCGCAGCGGTCGGGCGTGACGTTCACCGCTCCGGCATGGCGGGTTTCGGTCTCCCAGCCCGTCGACGCCATGCTGGCCCGGCATCGACGGCACGTCGAGTCCGCGTATCCTGCGCCCGAGTGGGCGGAGCGCGAGGATGTGCCCGTCTGGATGCGCGACGTCTCCCTGGTCGTCACGCTCCACGGTCGCCACTTCACCGGGCACGTCTTCCACGACTACGCAGCGATGCTGGACAGCATCCGCCGCCTCGCGGACCGGGTCGGCGGCGAGCGCATCCTCGCCTACCTGCCTGGCTGGGAGGGGCGCTACTACCGCTGGTACGGCCGATACGGCGCCGACCCTGTCCTCGGCGGAGACGACGGCTTCCGAGCCCTCATGGATGGGGCACACGACACCGGCGCACGCGTCATGCCCATGTACGGGGCCAACATCGCCGCGCGGGACCTTCCAGGCTTCGAGCGATGGGGCGAGCCGGGAATCCTCCGCACGCCCGGCGGATTTCCCGCCGTCGGCTCGGTGGACTGGGACGGCTCACGGCACTACGACTTCGCCGGCGGCGCGCTCATCAATCCCGCCTACGAACCGTGGCGCACCCACCTCATCGACCAGATCGCGGCGAACCACGCGCACTTCGGATTCGACGCGGCATTCCTCGACATCTCGGCGATGCACGGCAACGACCCCGCCGGCGACACCACGGCGGGGCTGCAGGCGCTGGTCGACGGACTCCGCGCACGAATGCCTGGGCTGATGATCGGCGGCGAAGGATGGTTCGACGCCATCGCCGGCCACATCCCCCTGGTTCAAGCAGGGCACCGCAACTACGTTCCCGTTCTTCATGACCAGCCCGACGAGGAGCTGTTCGCGCGCACCAACCGGCTCTTCGGCCACGTGAGCATGGCGGACCCCGCCTTCGGCTCGAGCGGCGTGCACGAGGCCGGCTGGGTCGACGCCTGGCGTCTCCCGGTGCGGCGTGCGATCATCCCGACCCTCAATCTCGTGGGCGGGTCACTCGATGCCGCTCCGCAGCGCGTGGACGAGATTCTCGATGACGCTCGCCGCTATGCGGGCGAATACCTGGGCAAGACGAGCCCGGTCAGCTCGAGGCGATAATCGCCTTCCTCAAGCTGAAGGCCAGGGCGTGACCGATGGATTATGAGATCGAGTGATCGGCGGCAATCCGCTGGTGCATGAGGTTCTCCGGTGTCATAGACGCCCGCGAAGTGCGTCGAACTCGTCGTGCGGTGACCCGTCGGGGACACGAATTGCCCGGACGGAGGGC
>DATCMN010000015.1:0-1714 GCA_036563405.1 Naasia sp.
TACTCGCTGGGTGCGTGGGGGCGCAACCGCCGGGCCAGCACTCTGCTGCGCGGCGCGATCATCGCCGGCATGCTGCTGTGGCTGTTCCTCGACCTCGGCATCCGGTTCGCGAACCCGGAGCTGCTGCTCGAATACTCGCCGCAGTCGTCGGTGCAGAGCGCCGTCGCCATCGCCATCATCAACGTGTTCGTCAACCTGCTCTACTTCGGGGCGGCGTACGTCTTCGGCGAGCGTGCGTGGACGTCCGCGCGCGAGCGGGCCGCCCTCCAGGCCCGCACGGCGGAGCTGGCCGAGGAGCGGGAGCGCAGCGCACGGCAGGCGGTGGTCCTGGAGCGCCTGCGCATCGCCCGCGAGCTTCACGACGTGGTCGCGCACCACGTCTCGGTGATGGGCGTCCAGGCCGGTGCCGCCCGACGCGTTCTGCCATCCGCGCCGGAGAGGGCGGTGGAGGCGCTCAGCGCCGTCGAGGAGAGCGCACGGCGTGCGGTCGACGACCTGCAGCGGATGCTCGGCACCCTGCGCAGCGACGGCCAGGAGGAGGAATCGGCGCCCAGCACCCTCGGGGTCGACGGCATTCCTGCGCTCGTCGAGGAGGCGCGCAAGGCGGGCCGTACGGCGACCCTGTCGGCGTTCGGTGAGCCCCGCGACGTGGGTGGAACGGTGGGCAACACCCTGTACCGAGTGGCGCAGGAGGCCATCACCAACAGCATCAAGCACGCCGCGCCGACGAGCGCCCTCGACGTCCGCCTCCGCTGGCTGCCGGGCACCGTCGAGCTGGAGGTGTCCGACACGGGCGGCCGCCCGGTCACGCCCGCCCGTGGCGCGGGACTCGGCCTGGTCGGCATGCGGGAACGGCTGAACGCGGTCGGCGGCACGCTGGACTCCGGGCCCCGGCGCGAGGGCGGCTACCTGGTCCGCGCAGCGGTGCCGACGGACGAGCCCGCGGGTGTCCTGCCGGCGACAGGATCCGGTGGGCCGGCAGCAGCGGAGACGCCGGCCGACGCCGTGCGGGTGGGGGCCGCGCGGTGACCCGCGTCGTCCTCGCCGACGATCAGGACCTCGTCCGCAGCGGCCTGCGCATGATCCTCGAGTCCGAGCCCGGCATCGAGGTGGTCGGCGAGGCGCGGAACGGCGAGGAGGCCGTCGATCGGGTGGAGCGGCTCCGCCCCGACGTGATCTGCCTCGACGTGCAGATGCCCGGCATGGACGGACTCGAGGCCGCCCGCCGGATCGCGGCGATGGACGTGCCGACCGCCGTCCTCGTGCTCACCACCTTCGACCGGGACGACTACCTGTTCGCCGCACTCCGGGCCGGCGCGAGCGGGTTCCTCCTGAAGACGGCATCCGCGGAGAAGCTGATCGAAGCGGTGCAGGTGGTGGCCGCCGGCGAGGCGCTGCTCGCGCCCGACGTGACGAAGCGCGTCATCGAGCGCTTCGCCAGCGGCCAGGTGGCCGCGCCGAACCCCGCGCTCGGTGACCTCACCGACCGGGAGCGGGAGGTGCTCGGGCTGCTCGGGCGCGGGATGTCGAACGCGGAGATCGCGGGCACGCTCTACCTCGGCGAGGCGACGGTCAAGACCCACGTCTCCAAGGTGCTCCTGAAGCTGGGCCTCCGGGACAGGGTGCACGCCGCCGTCTTCGCCCACGAGAACGGCCTCGCCGGCCGCTAGTCCGCCGGGCGGCGGAGCGGACCGCCCCTCCCCCGGCTGATCCG
>DATCMN010000038.1:0-4751 GCA_036563405.1 Naasia sp.
ATCGAGGACACTCTCGGCCGGATCGCGCTGCTCGCCGTGCGCGAGCACGGGGTGCGGCGGATCCTGGTCGCGGGCGGAGAGACGAGCGGGGCCGTGGTCGCTTCTCTCGGACTCCGCAGGCTCGCCGTCGCCGGGCTCGCCGCACCGGGGGTGCCGTGGACGACGGGGGCCGCCAGCGCGGTACCGGGTGCTCCGGAGGTGGCTCTGCTGCTGAAGTCGGGCAACTTCGGCGGCGAGGAACTGTTCACGACGGCGTGGGGCAGCGCGCCGTGACCGACCCCCGCGAGCAGCTCGTCGCTTCGGCCCGGCACCTGGCCGCCCGGGGCCTGTCCCCGGGCAGCTCCGGCAACCTGAGCCTCCGCACCGGCGCCACCGTGCTCCTCACCCCGACGGGCTCGAGCCTCAGCCGCGTCCTCCCCGAGGACCTCGCCGAGGTCGCCCTCGACGACGGGCGGGTCCTGTCCGGGCGGCCCTCGAAGGAGCTGCCGCTGCACCTCGCCGTGTACGCGGAGCGCGACGCGAGCGCCGTCGTCCACCTGCACTCGCCGTACGCCACCGCGATCGCCTGCCTGCCGCCGGCAGCTGACGGGACAGCCGCGCTGCCGCCGCTCACGCCGTACCGGGTGATGCGCCTCGGGGCCGTTCCCGTCGCACCGTACGCGGCGCCCGGCTCCGCCGACCTGGCGGACGGGGTGCGCCGCCTCGCCGGAGCCCACGCCGCGATGCTCCTCGCCTCGCACGGTCCCGTCGCCGCCGCCGCCTCCCTGGACGCCGCCGTCGACCTCGCCGAGGAGCTCGAGACCGCTGCGCAGCTCACGCTCCTCACCGCCGGGCGCGGCCCCGTGCTGCTGTCCGCCGATCAGGTCTCCGCCCTGTGGGCGCACTGATCCGCTTCCCCCTCCTTCCGCCGTCCTCCTCCCCCGCCTGTCTCCAAGGACCCTCTGTTGTCATCCTCCGACGACCTGCCCAAGCCCCCCACGACCCGACCCCCGCTCGGCAGTGTGCCGCGCTTCCTGCTGTGGCAGGCGGGCCGCCAGCGCGGCACGCTGCTCCTGGGCGTGCTGTTCGGCGTGCTCTGGATGGTCGCTCAGGCCATCTGGCCGCTGCTGCTCGGCCGGGCGATCGACGCCGGCACCACGCCCGGCGCCACCGTCGTGCCGTGGCTGTTCGCCCTCACCGGCGTCATGCTCGTGCAGGCCGGGGCCGGCGTGATGCGGCACCGGACCGCCGTCGCCAATCGGCTCCGCTCCTCCCTCGGCGTCGCGCGCCTGATCGGCCACCACGCCGCCGACACCGGGCGGTCGATCACCGCCGACAAGACGACCGGCGAGATCGTGGCGACCGTCTCCGCGGACTCCAACCGCGTGGGCGCGATGTTCGACATCGTCGCGCGGCTGCTCGGCTCCATCCTCGCCTGGCTCCTGATCACGGGCATCCTGTTCACCTTCTCCGTCGAGCTCGGCGTCGTGGTGCTCCTCGGCGTCCCCGCCGCCACCGCACTGCTGGCAGTCCTCGTGCGGCCGCTGCAGCGCCGCCAGCTCGAGCAGCGCGCCGAGTTCGGCGCCCTGGCGACCCTCGGCGCGGATGCCGTCGCCGGGCTCCGGGTGCTGCGCGGGGTCGGCGGCGAGGAGGAGTTCGTCGAGCGGTACGCGGCGCGCAGCCAGCGGGTGCGCGCCGCGGGGGTCCGGGTGGCCCGGGTGGCCTCCCTGCTGGACGCCGCCCAGACCCTTATCCCCGGGCTGTTCCTCGCGGGAGTCGCGCTCTACGGCGCCCGCCTGGTGCTGTCTGGGGCGGCCACGCCCGGCGAGCTCGTCACGCTCTACGGCTACGCCGCCTTCCTCGTGCTGCCCATCCGCACCTCGGTCGAGGCACTCGGCGTCTTCACGCGGGGCATCGTCGGGGTGCGGCGCATCATGGAGGTGCTGCGCGTCGAGCCGGCGGTCACGGACGCCGGCGCGACTCTGCCCGCGCCGCCGCCGGGATCGGAGCTGCACGACGTGGCGTCCGGCGTCACCATCCGGCCGGGCCTCCTGACCGGGATCGTCGACGAGGACCCGGACGCCGCAGCGGAGGTCGCCACCCGGCTCGGCCGGTTCGACGACCTCGCCGCCGAGGAGGCGCCAGTGCTGTGGGGCGGCGCCCCGCACACCAGCGTGCCGGTGCGCGCCGTCCGCAAGCGGATCGTCGTCAACGACGCCATGCCGCACATGTTCCGCGGCTCGCTGCTCGACGGCCTGGACGTGCGGCCGGTCCGCGAGCCGGACCTGGTGAGCACCGAGACCGCGCAGCTGCGCCGGGTGGAGCGCGCCGTGTCCGCGGCCGCGGCCACGGAGACGGTGGAGGCTCTGCCGCACGGCCTGCACGAGCAGGTGCCGGAGCGGGGACGGTCCTTCTCGGGCGGCGAGCGCCAGCGCCTCAGCCTCGCGCGGGCGCTCCTCACCGACGCCGAGGTCCTCGTCCTCATCGAGCCGACCAGCGCCGTGGACTCCCGCACCGAGGGGCGCATCGCGGAGCGGCTCGCGGAGGCGCGCCGGGACAGGACCACCGTGGTCGTCTCGGCGAGCCCCATCCTCCTCGCCAAGGCGCAGCGGATCGCCGTCCTCTCCCACGGCCACCTGGTCGGCGAGGGCCGGCACGACGAGCTGCTCGGCCGGCAGGACGCCGCCGCACGGCTCTACCGCTCCATCGTCCTGCGCACCGCCGAGAAGGAGGGACCCGACGATGCTGCTGCCGATCGCTGACACCGCAGACGTCCGCCGCACCGCCGGCCGCCTGATCCGCTCGCACCGGCTCGAGCTGTTCGCCGTCGTCGGACTGCACACCCTCGCTGCGCTGGCGGGCCTCGCCGGGCCGCTGCTGATCGGCGGCGTCGTCGACTCGATAGCCTCCGGCACGGCGACGGAGGGGTCGCTCCTGCAGACGGCGCTGCTGCTGCTCGGCGCGGTGCTGATCCAGACGGTGCTCATCCGCTTCGCCCAGCTGCGCTCCATGGTGCTCGGCGAGACGGTGTTCGCGCGGCTCCGCGAGGAGCTGATGGCGGCGGTCGGGCGCCTGCCGCTGGCCACCGTCGAGCGGGCCGGAACCGGCGACCTGCTCTCCCGGGCCACCAACGACGTGGAGAGCATCGCCCAGACCGTTCGGTTCGGCGTCCCGCGGGTGCTCGTGGCGGTCGTGACCGCACTGCTGACCGTCGGCGCGGCCTTCCTCACCAATCCGCTGGTGGCGCTCGCCATGCTGGTCGGCGTCCCGGTCATCGTGGTCGGCGCGCGCTGGTACCTGCGGCGGGCCGGCACCGGCTACCAGCGGCAGCTCGCGTCCTTCGCCGTGCTGAGCGGCACCGTCACCGAGACGGTGGAGGCGGCCCGCACGGTCGAGGCGCTGGGGCTCGCCCCGGTGCGCCGCGAGGAGGTCGACGCCGCCATCCGCGAGCGGCGGGACTCCGAGCTCACCACCCTGCGCCTGCGGTCCTTCTTCTTCCCGGTCACCGACCTCGGGTTCCTGCTCCCCGTCGTCGCCGTCGTCGCCTGGGGCAGCCACCTCGTCTCCACGGGCGGCGCGAGCATCGGCGACGTGACGGCCGTGGCGCTCATCGCCACTCAGCTGGTGCGGCCCATCGAGGAGCTGATCATCTGGATGGACGAGATCCAGATCGGCACGACCGCCCTGTCCCGGATCATCGGCGTGGGCCTGGTGCCCGCCGACCGCACCGCCACCGGCGAGACGCCCGCCGACGAGCACCTGGTCGCGGACGGGGTCCGCTACTCCTACCGGGAAGGCGTCGACGTGCTTCAGGGCGTGGACCTCGACCTGGCCGTGGGCGAGCGCCTCGCGATAGTCGGCCCCACCGGGTCGGGGAAGTCGACCCTCGCGCGACTCCTCACCGGCATCGACGGGCCGACGAGCGGCAGCGTCCGCGTGGGCGGGGTCCGGCTCGTCGACCTGCCGGTCGAGGAGCTGCGTCGGCACGTGGCACTCGTCACCCAGGAGCACCACGTGTTCGTCGGGACGATCGAGGAGAACCTGCGCCTCGCGCGCCCGGACGCGACCGAGGACGACCTGGTGGAGGCGCTGCGCGTCGTGGATGCCTGGCCGTGGGTCGCCGCCCTCCCCCACCGTCTGGACGAGCCCGTGGGCTCCGGCGGCCATCCGCTGACGCCCGCCCAGTCGCAGCAGCTCGCCCTCGCCCGGCTGCTGCTGCTCGACCCGTCGACCCTGGTGCTCGACGAGGCGACCTCGCTCCTCGACCCGGGGGCCGCCCGGGACCTGGAGCGCACCATGAACGCAGTCCTCCGTGGCCGCACGGTGATCGCGATCGCCCACCGGCTGCACACGTCGCGCGACGCCGATCGTGTCGCCGTGATGCAGCAGGGCCGGCTCGTGGAGATCGGCTCGCACGACGAGCTGATGGCGGAGGCGGGCGAGTACGCCGCACTCTGGCGCGCCTGGAACTCCCGATGACGCCGCACCAGGGACGCCTACTGGCCCTCAACAGGCTGAGTCGCCGTCAACAGGCTGGAATAGGCCTTTCTGGCCTGTTGGAGGGAATGCAGCCTGTTGAGGGCCAGCGCCCTACCCTCAGCAGACAGGATTCGGCCGGGAGCGCCGAAGGGCCCGGATCCCGCCTGCCGACGACGAGAAGTGCCTGCTGAGGGAGAGTCTCGGAACGCCGAACCGCCCGCCCCCATGCAGGGGGCGGGCGGTCCAGGACGATGCGAAGCCGAGCGGGTCAGCCCTTCGTGGAGCCGGCGAGC
>DATCMN010000045.1:0-1912 GCA_036563405.1 Naasia sp.
GACTCGATCAGCCGCTTGAGTTTCTGCAAGCCGGGCAAGTAAAGCTTGTCGTGCACGACGCCAGTTTTCACACCCGCCGCGGTGGCGAGCCTCGCGAGCTCAACCGCCTCCTCGAGCGTTTCCGCGGTGGGCTTTTCCGTGTAGATCGTCTTGCCGGCGGCGATGGCCCTCCGCAGCGCGCTCGCGCGGGCCTTCGTTACCAGGAAGTCCGCATAGATTTCCCAGCGCGGGTCAGCCAGAGCGGCGTCGAGATCGGTGGTGTAGTCCTCGATGCCATGCTTGGCGGCGAGTTCGGCGAGCTTCGTCTCGCTACGCCCCACGAGCAGCGGTTTCACCGTGACCTTGCTGCCGTCCGGCAACTGAAGCCCCCCCTGGTCACGAATCGCAAGTATCGAACGCACCAGGTGCTGGCGATACCCCATCCGCCCCGACACGCCGTTCATGATGATGCCGATCTCTCGCACCTGCTCGCCGTCAATCGGGGCCGCGACTGGCGCCACTCCGAGGGCTGTCGTATCTGACATTAAGGTTCCTTCTCGATTGGTTGCGGTCGTTCAGGTGGGTAAGAAGCACGCAGAGGCGGTAAGCGCTTTCCCGCAGCACTTCATGGTGCCATGAGGAGGCTCCTCCTGCAACGACGGTCGGGCAAACTGGTTCGCTCCCGGTCGAGACGCCACGGCCAGCCCCGAGCACTGGTGCATGGGCCGACGCGTCCGCTCTCAGGTACCTGCAAGCGTGCCTCTGCAGCACAAGCTCGCAAAGTCGTTTGCGCCACCCGTCCCACGGGACGATTAGAGCCGGCACCTCTACAGGATGAGCAGGTGCGCCGCCGTTGCGCTTCGCGCCTTCCAGCGATGATCTGGACGAGAAGACCTCACCCGCAGGGCGCGTATGGCGAGACGCCCAGCCTTCGGGTGGGGCGCCGATGATACTGGCCCCCTGCATGCGTCCCGCGGAAGCCGAGTCCGAGCAAGCGTCGCGTGCTCGGACTCAGCTAGGTATCACGCCCACTCCCACTCATGGAGACGTACTGCCTCCGCGTGCCGGAGGTGCAGCTGATCGTTGCCGACCGCGCCGAGGATCACCCGGCCGCTGGTGGCGCCCAGGTCGATCGCGGCGACGGCTCTCATCGCAGGAAGGCGGCGGCGACGCCGGCGTCGACCGGGATGTGCAGGCCGGTGGTGTGGCTGAGGTCCGGCCCGGTGAGGACCGCGACGGCGTTGGCGACGTTCTCCGGCAGCACCTCGCGCTTCAGGATGGTCCGCTGCGCGTAGAACTTGCCGAGGTCCTCCTCCTCGATGCCGTAGGTCTTGGCGCGGTTGGCACCCCAGCCGGAGGCGAAGATGCCGGAGCCGCGGACGACCCCGTCCGGGTTGATCCCGTTCACCTTGACCCCGTGCTCGCCGAGCTCGACCGCGAGGAGCCGCACCTGGTGCGCCTGGTCCGCCTTCGTCGCCGAGTAGGCGATGTTGTTGGGGCCTGCGAAGACCGAGTTCTTCGACGAGATGTAGATGACGTCGCCGCCGAGCTCCTGCTCGATGAGGACCTTCGCCGCGGCCTTCGAGACGAGGAACGACCCCTTCGCCATCACGTCGTGCTGAAGGTCCCAGTCGGCGACCGTCGTCTCGAGCAGCGGCTTCGACAGCGACAGCCCGGCGTTGTTGACGACGAGGTCGAGCCCGCCGAAGGCGAGCACCGTCGCGTCGATGGCGGCCTGCACCTGCGCCTCGTCGGTCACGTTCGCCTGCACGCCGATCGCGACGTCGGTGCCACCCAGCTCGGCGGCGGCGGACTGCGCCTTCTCGAGGTCGAGGTCGGCGATGACGACGCAGGCGCCCTCGGCGGCGAGCCGGGTGGCGATCGCCTTGCCGATCCCGGAGGCGGCACCTGTGACCAGCGCGACGCGGCCCGC
>DATCMN010000046.1:0-16300 GCA_036563405.1 Naasia sp.
AGGTCGCGGCCGCCGCCCCAGCGGAGGAGCGCATACGGCAGCACGACCAGCAGCACGCCGCTGTACAGCTCCATCGGCGTGCCCAGCAGGAGTCCGACCGTGCCGAGGGCGACCAGGTCGATCGTCAGCATCAGCGCCGGCCGGGTCCGCCGCCACAGCACCGTCGCAGCGACGGCCACGAGGGCCGCCACATACAGCCACCGCCACGGCAGATCGGTCCGCAGCAGCCCCTCGAGCACGGCGGCGACCACGATCGCGGCGAGCAGGACCCAGTCCCGCCATACCCGCCGCGGGGGAGCAGGGATCGCGGCGGGCGCGTCCCATGCTCGGCGGAGGCGGCGGATCACCCCCTCACCATAGGAGCGCATCAGGCCGCGGCGTGACGGACGGCCCGCGCACGGCGGAGGCGAGCCAGGATCACCAGCTCCGCGACCACGGCGTTGATCGCCCAGGCAACGACGAGCAGCACGGATGCCGGCATCCCGGTCTCCGATCCCGCGACGAGGATCCAGACGCCGAACACCACCGCCTGCGTTCCTGCCGCGACACCCAGTGCGTAGGCGCGGGTCATCCACGCCCCGTGTGCGCGGAAGTCCCGTCGCACGATCGCGACGACACCGAGGACGATGCTGGCCGCCATGGCACCGCCGAAGAACAGCCGGGCGACGACGAGACCGAGATCCTCCTCCGGGAAGGAGTAGAAGGCGGCCATCCACATGCCGGAGAGGGCGGCGATCAGTCCGGCCGGGATCAGGATGCGGCCGACGATCCGGTGCCAGCTCCGCCTGGCGCGCAGGGCGGGCACGAATTGGAACGCGCCGAGCAGGGTGTAGACGGTCGCGCCGACGATGTGGGCCACGACGGGGACGGGGGAGTCGAAGAACCGCGCGTTGTCGGGAGTGATGCCGCCGCCCGCCAGGTCGGTGAGTCGGAAGGCGCCGCCCAGCACCGGGATGACGCTGAGGAGCAGCAGCCCGGCGACGGCCAACCAGGCGCCGGCGGAACGCTGCGGGCGGAGGGTGCGGGGGGGTGCCGGGGTCGGCGAGAGGCAGTGGAGTCATGCTCCGAGACTCGCGGGGAGTGCGCCCGTCGGCATCGGGACGGAGAACGAGCACAGAACCGTACTTTCGGCTGACTCCCGGGCGGCCGTTGTGCCGATGTCAGCGGATCCGCAAGTGGCGAGGATCGGAGTCATGACAGCAACAGCTTCGACAACCGCGACCATGACGGCGGCCGTCTACCGAAGCTTCGGCACCCCGGAAGTGGTCCGGGTCGAACAGATCGCCCGACCGGTTCCGCGACGGAACGAGATCCTCGTCCGGGTCCACGCGAGCACCGTCAGCGTCGCGGACCACCGGGCCCGCAGCCTCGACATCCCGTCGGGGCTCCGGCTGATGGCCGCCGCGGGGCTGGGCGTCTTCCGACCGAAGCGCCGGGTGCTGGGCATGGACGTCGCGGGGGTCGTCGAGGCCGTCGGCGAGGACGTCACGCGCTTCTCGGTCGGCGATGAGGTGATTGGCCTGACAGGCGCCCGTTTCGGCGGACACGCCGAGTACGTGACCCTGAAGCAGGACGGCCCCGTCACGCCGAAGCCGCGCACGATGGGCTTCGAGGAGGCGGTCACCCTCGTCTTCGGCGGCGTCACCGCGCGGGGCTTCCTGAACCACGTGTCCATCAAGCCCGGCGCCCGGGTCCTCGTGAACGGTGCGTCCGGTGCCGTCGGAACAGCAGCGGTGCAGTTGGCCAAGGAGCTCGGCGCCCACGTGACGGGCGTGACCAGCTTCGTCAATCGGGAGCTGGTCACCTCGCTCGGCGCCGATCGCGTGATCGACTACACCGCCGAGGACTTCACCGCGGAGCCCATCGAGTACGACGTCATCCTCGACTGCGTCGGCAACGCACCCTTCCCGAAGGTCCGGCACCTGATCCGGCCGGGCGGCGCTCTGCTGCTCGTGATCGCCGACCTGAAGGGGATCGTCGCCGCCCGGTGGCAGAGCCGGCGCAGCGGGAAGCTCGTCACCGCCGATGTGGGCTCAGCGCCCGCGACGGATCTGGCCTATTTGGTCGACCTCGCCGAGCGCGGCCGATACCGAGCCGTCATCGATCGCACCTACGACCTCGACGACATCGTCGACGCGCACCGCTACGTCGACACCGGCCGCAAGAAGGGCAACGTCGTGCTCCGCATCCCCTCTCCTGCTTCCCCCACCACCTCTCCCATCACCTCGCAAGGACGGACCTCATGACCGACACCCCCACCCCTCGAACCCCGATGAGCGGGGTGCACCTGCTCCTGCTGATCGTGGGGGTGGTCTCCGCCGGCATCTCCCATCGCCTCCTCGGCGACGACGGACTGCGATGGTGGGGCGTCGCCGCACTGGCAGTCGGAATCGCGATCCTGCTGGTCGGCGCCTCCGGACTGGGCCGCAGCATCCTCGTCGATTCAGCCGCGCCGACCGGGTCCGCCTATCCCGCGCGGCTCGAGGGCCAACTCGATCCGGGCCTGTCCCGCGGACTGTGGCTGGTGAAGTGGCTGCTCGCGTTCCCGCACTATCTCGTGCTCGCCATCCTCTGGGCGGCACTCCCGGTTGTCGTGCTGGCCTCCGCGGTCATGATCCTGTTCACCGGTCGGTATCCGCGCGGCTTCTTCGAGTACGTGGTCGGCACGCTGCGCTGGAGCTGGCGCGTCGCGTTCTACGCGACAGGCGTGCTGGCGAGCGACCAGTACCCGCCGTTCACCCTGGCGCGCACCGGATACCCCGCGACCTTCGACGTGGCGTACCCCGAGCGGCTCTCGCGAGCGCAGGTTCTCGTCAAGTCGTGGCTGCTCGCCCTGCCGCACCTCCTGATCGTCGGCGTCCTGAGCGGCGGCTTCTGGCTCGCGTCGAACGGGCCCGCCACGTCCGGCCTCGTCGGTCTGCTGGCGCTCGTCGCCGTGGTCATTCTGCTGTTCACGAAGCAGTACAACGCCGGACTGTTCGACTTGGTGATGGGCATCCACCGCTGGGTGTACCGGGTCTTCGCGTACACCTCGCTGCTGCGCGACGAGTACCCGCCGTTCCGCCTCGACCAGGGCGCGCGCGACACGGCACGACTCGCTGCCTGACAAGCAGCATTAGGTAGCCGCCCCGGCGGCCTCGCAGAAGGTCGAGGTCGCCGGGGCTTCGTGCCTGCCGGGACGAACCCGCGAAGCGGCACAGGTCGCGGGTCGACCTGCCCCGCTTCACCGTCCCGTGCCGCGCCGGGGTGAGCGCGCAGTTCCGGTCGTCGCTTCGGGTAGGACGATCGGAACTCCTCCTATTCGGGGCAGCCGGGGAAAGGGATGGGTGGATCCGCATCGACCCGCCCGAGCGCCCGCGGTTCTCCCGCCTCAGACGGGCTGCTCGGCGCCGACCAGAGCGTCCTCGGCGACCAGCGTCTCGAGCCGGCGCAGTGCGTCATCGACGCGGCCGATCGCGGCGATCTGGCCGAGAGCGCCGACCAGGTGCTGCAGCGGCCGCAGCTTCTCCGCTATCGCTGCCGCGTGCGTCCGCAGCCCGGCGTCCGCTAGGGCGTGCGCCAGCAGCACCAGTTCGCCGCCGGTGGTCCAGACGTCGAGCGTGGGCTTCCGCAAGGCGGTCGCGATCAAGGCATCGCCCTCGTCGGTGCGGCCGTGCGCGATCTCCAGCGCGGCATGCGCCCACGGCATCATAGACACGTTGGCGGCGGGCAGGCCCTCCACCTCACTCAGCCGCCCCTGATGCCACCGCGTGGACAGAAACGCCAGCTCGTGAACGCCCATCACGTACAGCTCGGTCTGCCGGTGCAGCTCATACGCGTGCCGGTACAGCGTCTCCGCGCGGTCGACGTCGCCGCGGAACAGCTGCAGCGCACCCTCCGCCCAGCGCAGCTGGACGCGCGAGATCGGGAGGCGGAGCGCATCCGAGCCGGCGATGCCCTGGCGGAGGTGGTCCTCCATCTCGTCGAGACGGCCGAGGATCAGCGCGGTGAGGGTGAGCATGTTGTGGCTGAGCACCTCGTCCAGCCGGGACTGGCGGTGGGGGAGCACCATCAGCCGCAGCAGCGCGGACTCCTCGTCGTGCACGCGGCTGGCGACCCCGGCGAAGGACAGGGCACGGCCGAGGAGGGCGTCGGCGAGCACGTCGTCGTCGCCGGTCTCCTCGGCGATCGACACGGCGCGGGCGCTGAGCCTGTCGCGGATGGTGCCGTCGATGTCGTAGTAGCTGCCCACGGCGATCGCGGCGAGGATCCGGGAGTGCGCGGCGGGATTGGCGGCGACCACCGGCTCGATTCCGACGAGGCGTGCCATCAGCGGAGCCGCATCCTCGGTGTAGGCCGCCCATGGCCAGGAGCCCGCGGTGCGCAGCAGGGTGGCGGCGAGGCGCCCCGCCGACGGGAAGCGGCGGTCGCGGACGGCCGAGGTGACGCCGTCCTCGACCACCTGCAGCACGGTCGACCAGCGGCCGGCGCGGGCGAGCGCGCTGACCCGGGCGACGAGCAGTTCGTCGCGCTCCTCGTCGCTGCGCTCGCGGTCCGGCAACTGGTCGTAGGCGGTGATGGCGGCGTCGAACCAGCGCGCCGCGGCCTCGCTCAACCAGCGCTCCTCGGCGTCGACGGCGGCCGCGCGGCACGCCTCGAACACCTCCTGCGCCTCGACCAGCGGAAAAGCGGACACCAGGTGGGATGCGCGGCGGACGAGCCGGTCGGGCCCACCGGAGGAGCGGAGGGCCTCGGCGATCTTCGCGTGCAGCCGCTGCCGCCGCGGCGCCGAGAGGCCCGCGAGGACCTCGTCCCGGAGCAGGCCGTGCGCGAAGCGGTAGCTGCCGGACTCCGGCGCCGGAGCGATCAGGTGCTCGTCGGCGGCCTCGTCGAGAAGGTCGGCGAGCTCCTCGCGATCGAGCCGCGTGACGGCGCACAGCAGGTCGATGTCGAGCGGGTCGTTCATCACGGCGGCGGTGCGCAGCACCTGCAGCACGTCGGTGTCGACGGCGCCGAGGCGACGGCGGAGGACGCTGCGGACGGCGAGCGGGACGCCCCCGGCTGCGCGCTCCTCGCGGGGCAGCCGCGCGTACTCGCCGACGAAGAACGGGTTGCCGCCGGTCTGCTCGGTGAGGGCGGCGGCCTCCTCCTCGGGGATCGACTCGCCGCTGACCACGCAGGCCAGCTCGGCCACCTCCGCGGTCGCGAGCGGCGAGACGGCCAGCTGCCGGTTCGCGGGCTGCCGGGCGATCGCCGCGAGCAGGCGCTCGAGCTCCGGCTTCAGTTCGCCCTCGTCGCGGACGGTGAGCACGAAGGTGAGCCGCCCGGAGAAGCCGGACGAGGCGAGATGGGTGAGCCAGCGCAGCGACGCCGTGTCCGACCATTGCACGTCGTCGACCAGGATCACCGTCTCGCCCGTCACCGATGCGCGGAGCAGACCGTCGAGCCTGTCGTAGACGACCCAGCGCGCGGCGTCCGCGTCCGTGCCCGCCGGGGGAGTGAGGAGGGCGTCCGGGTCGGCGCCCAGCCCGCGGACGAGGCCGCGGATGGGCCACCACGGCGGTGTGCCCTCATCCTCCGGGCAGGCGGTGCGCACGATGCGGGCACCGCGCATCTGCTCCTCGGTCAGTGTCTCCTCGGCGAGGCGGGTCTTGCCGATGCCGGGCGGCCCGGTCAGCACCAGCCAGCGCACCACGCCTGTCGCCGACTCCTCCCGCATGCCCTCGATGGCGGCCAGCTCTCGGGCGCGGCCGATGAACGGCCGGGCCGTCGCACGGGCGGTTTCCGCGGGGTCCGCGTCGGTCGCCCGCCTGTCGGGTTCGACAACGGAGGGCGTGCGTCGGACCGGGTTGGGCTCGGGCCAGTTGTCGAGGTCGGGGTCCTGCCGAAGGATCGCCGCCTGCAGGTCGCGCAGGGCCGGACCTGGCTCCAGGCCGAGCTCGTCGTCGAGCAGTTGCGCATGACTCCGGTACGCCTCCAGCGCCTCGGCGGTCCGGCCGTCCCGGTGGAGCGCCAGCACCTGCAGCCAGGCGCCCCGTTCCCGGAGCGGCTCCGCCGCGCGGAGGCGCTCGATCTCGACGACGGCCTCCGCCAGTCGACCGGCGCCGAGGAGGCCGGTGACCAGGTTCTCGCGGGTCTCGCTGCGCCGCTCGTCGAGGCGGCGGGCTTCGCGCTGCACCCAGTCCTCATCGCGGAGGTCCTCGAGGAGGGAGCCCCGCCACAGGCCGAGAGCGGTGCGGGCGGCGTCGACGGCCGTGTGCCAGTCGTGGGTCTCGACCGCGCTCCGGGCGCCGTCCGCGCCGGCGAGGAATGCGGCGACGTCGACCTTCTCCTCCTCCGCCTGCAGGAGGTAGCCGGGGGAGCGCCGGACTATCGGGGAGCCCGCGGTGCGGTCGTCGCGGAGGATGCGGCGGAGGTTCGAGATGTACGCCTGCAGGCTGGCGGAGACGCTGGTCGGCGGGTTGTCGCCCCACACCGCTGCGACCAGCCGATCGGTGGGGACGACGCGGCCGCGGGACAGCAGGAGCACGGCGAGCACGGCCCGCTGCTTGGGCGAGCCTAGGTCGACGGGTGCGTCGTCGGAGAGGACTTCGAGGGGGCCGAGCAGGCGGTACTGCATAGTCCTCCCTCCGCAACGGCTGGCCGCAGTTTAGGAGCACCGGGTAGCGGGTGTCTTCCCTGAGCCGTGCACCGGCGATCGCCCGGTCAGGCGATCGGGATGGGTCGGCTGAACACCGTGTCGACGCCGGGGGAGAAGAGGACCGAGTCCGGCGCGCGCGAGGCCAGGTCGGGGAAGCCCGCGGCGGCGAGCAGTTCGTCGTCGAGGTGCAGGAGCTGTGCCTGCCGCAGCGGCCACGGCGCGTGGGTGTTGCGGCCGTACCAGGTGCGGCCGAGGTGCCTTTCGTGGAACGCCCACCTCGCCGTGAGGAAGTCGGCGAGCGGGTCGCCGACGACCGCTTCGTCGAGGACGCGGGCGATGATGTGGGTGCGAGGCGTGCCGCCGCGGTGGCGCCGGGAGCGGTAGGCGACACGGTCGCCCCGCCGCTCCATCCGCATCCGCGACCATCGGTAGGGCAGACCGAACACCGCCTGCGCCGCGAGGACGGGGAGGACGTGGCTCGCGTCCAGCGACGAGAACACGACGCCCCGGCGCCCCTCGTCGTCCACCGAGTAGAGCCGGACGTTGATCTCCGGAAAGGTGCCGAGCCAGGGGATGGGCGGCCCCGGCGGCACTCGCGTCCGGGAGAGCAGGAAGGGGATGAGGCCGACCCAGGTGGATCCGTCGACGACGTCGGGCCGCGTGCCCCGGGGGAGAAGCGGCGCCACTCGGGCCGGGTCCACCCGCCAGTGCAGGAACGTCACATCGCTCCAGCGCTGACGGAGGATCGGGCGTCCGGGGAGCGCGGGCGCCTGCGGTGCTGTCGGCTCCGGCATGGGTCCATCCTCGTCGCCTGAGATGGAAGCACGGCGGGTTCGCAACTGACTCCTTCACCGCGGGACTCGGGGAACCCCGGCTACTAACTGTTGTGGTTGTCCACCGGGTTTCCGTCCACATGTGGAGGACTCGCCGGAAAGCCGCGGGGGCTGGTGCAGTGTCGGCGGGCGGCCGTACCGTGACCGGCATGGGGAGCGCAGGGGAGCCGATGATCGAGGGGGAGCGCGCCTCGCTGATACTCGCCGCGGTGCTGAGCATGCGCATTCGCAGCAAGCACGACGGGACCGTGCAGCTGGCCGGAACGGCGGATCCGAGAGCCATGGCGGCGCTCGTCCGTGCCGTCGATCGGGTCGAGAAGCGGATGCGCACGCTCGGGTCGGCGGACCTGGTCGAGCAGGCGACCAGCTACTCGGAGCGGCGAGGCGAGGCGTTCTCGATCATCGCCCAGCGTGCGATGGGTGCGTACGGGATGACCGTCGCGCCCTGGCAGCACCAGCTGAGCGACGCGTCCTGACGGGAGGGGTCGATGCCCTGGGATTCTTGGAGCTGGTGATTTCGAGGCTCGCTTCGCTCGCACCTCAATCACCGGATGGGGTCTGCTCGCTCCACGCCTGAAACGCTAGTGAGGCGGTAGCGGCCAGCTGCGTTTCGGGGAGATGACGGGCGCGTACCGACCTGGTAACAACACGCCGGGTCATTGACGTCGGCGCTGATCAAAGGTCTAATGTCTGGACTCTAGACCTTTGGATGTGCATGCTTTCCAACCTCGACGCCGCCATCGAACGACACACTGAGGCGGCCTTCGGCTTCCTCAGCGCCCTCGTCGCCGCCCCCAGCACCGTGGGCGTCGAGCAGGGCGCGCTCGAAGTGTTCGCCGCCGAGCTGGAGTCCCTGGGCATGACAGTCGAGCGGCTCCCGTTCGCGGACGGCCAGCTCGACGATCCCCGCGCCGGCATCACGCCCCAGCTCGACGGGTCGGCGGAGGCCCGCTACCAGATCCTCGCCAGCACTCCGGGAAAGGACGCCCTCACCCTTCTGCTCAACGGCCACATCGACGTCGTGCCCGCCAGCGCCGGCACCCTATGGACGAATCCGCCGTTCGAGCCGGAACGCCGCGACGGCCGCCTCTACGGCCGCGGCGCGGGCGACATGAAGGGCGGCTTCGCGATCGGGGCACTCGCCCTGCGTGCGCTGAAAGACGTGGCTCCCGACCTCTTCGCCAGCCGGCGGCTGGGCTTCCTCGCGGTCATCGAGGAGGAGTGCACCGGCAACGGGACCCTCCGGGCGATCGCGGAGCAGGGCGTGCGGGCACCGGAGGTCCTGCTGCTCGAGCCCACCGACCTCGGCCTGCTGATCGGCGGCGTCGGCGTGATCTGGCTGGACGTGGACGTCGTCGGCGTCTCCTCGCACGCCTTCGAGGCGCCGTCCGCCGGCAACGCCGTCGAACTGGGGATGCGGCTCGTCGCCGCCCTCCGCGAGTGGACGGCGGCCCTCGCGGTGCTGCATCCCGCATCCGAGCACCTCGACGACGCCAGCCCCTACAACCTGAATCTCGGCACGGTGACCGCGGGGGACTGGCACTCCACCTCTCCGGCGGTAGCCACGTTCGGCCTCCGCGTCGGCTATCCGAGCAGCTGGACCCCGGACGAGGCCGAGCGCAAGGTGCGAGCCGAGATCGCGGCCATCGTCGCCGCCGACGACGCCTTCCCGAGCCAGCCCGAGGTGCGGCTCGCCGGCTTCCGCGCCGCCGGCTACGAGATCGACCCTGGGCACCCGCTGGTCCGCGATCTGGCAGCCGCCCACCGGGACGCGCACGGCAGCGAGCCGACGGTGTTCACGCTCGGCAGCACCACCGATGCCCGCACCTACCTCAACGACTTCGGCATCCCCGCCGTCTGCTACGGCGCTGTCGCGCACGGGATGCACGGCATCGACGAGTCCGTCGAACTGCAGAGCATCGTCGACGGCGCGCGCACACTCGCCCGATTCCTGCTCCACCGCTTCTCGACGGAGGCGGTGGCATGACCGACCGCCTCGCGCTCAACATCGACCCCCGGGAGCCGGACTCCGCCCCGGCGACGCCGTGGGACGAGCCGATCGTCACGCAGCACGTGGCCGACCACGTCGAGGACCGTCTCGTCACCGCCATCGCACTCGGCGTCTACGTGCCCACCCAGCAGCTGCCGAGCGAACGCGACCTCGCCGCGATGCTCGGCGTCTCGCGCACCTCGGTCCGGGACGCGCTGCGCCGGCTCACCGAGCTCGGCTACCTGGAGGTGCGGCGAGGCCGCTACGGCGGCTACTTCGTCCTCTCCACCTGGGGGCCATCGTCGGCCGAGCACGTGCGCCGGCACCTCGTGCCGCACTGGTCGGAGTTCGAGCACCTCTTCGACGCCCGGGCGCTCATCGAGCCGCTCATCGCCCACACCGCTGCACTGCGCCGGACACCGGAGGACTGCGCCGAGATCGCGGCCGCGGTGACCGCGTACAGTTCCGCGCGCGACCACGACGAGTCACGCCGCGCCGACGGCGCCCTGCACTCCGCGATCGCCCGCGCCTCGCACAACCCCGTCTTCGTGTCACTCTCCGTCGACCTGCGCACCCGGATCAGCCTGAACCTCGGCGCGGAGCCGTACACCGACGAGGTGCGCCGCAAGGCCATCGACCAGCACCAGCAGCTCGCCGACGCCGTCATCGAAGGGCGCGCCGACCAGGCGGGGGAGATCGCCGGTCGGCACTTCCGGCTGTCCGAAGACCTGATCCGCGACCTCGTGCGACGGGCCGAGCAGGAGGAGCAGCGGTGAGCTCGCGACTCCAGTTCGTCCTCCGCCGGCTGCTCCTCACCATCCCGGTGCTGTTCGTGATGAGCATCATCGTGTTCCTGATCATCCGACTGGTCCCCGGCGACCCGGTGCGCACCATGCTCGGCTTCCGGGCGACGGACGAGAACGTGGAGCAGGTGCGCCGCGAGCTGGGCCTCGACCAGTCCTGGCTCACCCAGTACCTCGACTGGGCGGGCGGGCTGCTCCGCGGCGATCTCGGCACCGACATCGTCAGTCGCGCCGACCTGGGGGAACTGCTGGCGCAGCGCCTACCGGTCACCTTCGAGCTGGCGGGCCTCGCGATGCTCCTCGCCGTCCTCATCGGCGTGCCGCTCGGTGTGCGGGCGGCGACCGGCGGCAAGTGGACGAAGCGGCTGACCGAGGGCTTCGTGGTGTTCGGCGTGAGCATCCCCGACTTCTGGCTCGGCATCATGCTGGTCCTCGTCTTCGCGGCGACCCTCGCCATCTTCCCGCCGTCCGGCTACCTGCCGTTCGCCGTCGATCCCATCGAGAACCTCCGCTATGTGGCGCTGCCGGTGCTGACGCTCGCGATCGGCGAGGCCGCGTACATTCTGCGCACCACGCGGAGCGCCGTCGCCTCGGTGATGAACCGGCCGTTCGTCTCCTTCCTCCGGGCGAAGGGCCTGAGCGAGCGGCGCATCGTCGGCGGCCACGCCCTTCGGAATGCGGCGCCGGCGATCGTCACCGTCATCGGCATCCAGGTGGGCGTGCTGCTCGGCGGCGCGATCATCGTCGAGACCCTGTTCGCGCTCCCCGGCGTCGGCCGGATGGTGGTGACCGCCATCAACCAGCGGAACTACCCGACGGTGCAAGTGGGGGTCCTCGCCATCGCCGCGATCTTCATCCTCGTCTCGCTGCTGACGGATCTGATCGTCGGCTGGCTGGATCCGCGCGTGTCGGACGGAGCTGCGACATGACCGCCACCGCCGTCGCGCCGCCTGTTGCCCGCCGCCGCTCGCCGCGCGCCTCCACCCGCCTCACGATCGGCGGGGCCGTCCTTCTGGGCGTGCTTGTGCTGATCGCGATCGCCGCGCCGCTGCTCGCCCCGCACGACCCGGAGACGGTCATCGCCGACCAGGTGCTCGGTGCGCCGAGCATGGAACACCCGTTCGGGTCCGATGCGCTGGGCCGCGATGTGCTGAGTCGCGTCATGTACGGGCTGCGGGTGAGCCTCCTCGTCGCGCTGTCGTCGGTGGTCATCTCGACGGCGATCGCCGTGCCGCTCGGCCTGCTCGCCGGCTACTTCGGCGGCTGGGTCGACACCACGGTGTCCCGCGTGCTCGACATGATCCTGGTGCTGCCCGCCCTGCTGCTCGCCATCACCTTCATCGCGATCCTCGGGCCCGGCAGCGCGGTCGCGGCCCTTGCGATCGCGGTCATCTACCTGCCGATCCTCGCCCGGGTGATGCGCAGCAGCACGCTGGTCGTGACAAGGAACGACTACGTGCTCGGGGCCCGAGCGCGCGGCGCCGGCCACCTTCGGATCCTCACCTCTCACGTGGCGCCGAACGCCCTCGGCCCGGTGATCGTGCAGGCTTCCATCCTCAGCGCCTTCGCCCTGCAGCTCGAGGCGGCCCTGAGCTTCCTCGGCCTCGGCACCCAGCCGCCCACCCCGTCGCTCGGCGGGATGCTCTCCGAGGGCCGCGACGTGCTCAACCAGGCGCCGTGGGTGGAGATCTTCCCGGGTCTCGCGATAGTGCTCGCCGTCCTGTCCTTCACCCTGCTCGGCGAAGGCCTCCGCCGCGCCTTCGACCCCCGAGGAGTAGCCTCGTGACCGCGCTGCTGTCCCTGTCCGAGGTGGAGGTGCGCTTCGGCGGCGAGGACACCGCAAACGCCGTGGACCGCGTCGACCTCGACGTGCACCGCGGTGAGATCTTCGGCATCGTCGGGGAGAGCGGCTGCGGCAAGAGCACCCTCGCCAACGCGATCATGGGCCTCCTGCCCGACAGTGCCCACGTGTCCGGCTCCGCCCGCCTCGACGATCGCGAGATCCTCGGGATCGGCGAGAAGGAGCTGCGCGCGCTCCGCGGCGACGAGCTGTCGATGGTCTTCCAGGACGCCTCCGCCAGCCTCGACCCGACCTGGTCCGTCGGCGACCAGATCGCCGAGACGATCCGGGCCCACCGCACGATCAGCGGCCGGAAGGCGAAGAGCCGAGCCATCGCGCTGATGGAGGAGGTCGGCATTCCCGACGCAGCGGGCCGCTACGGCGATGCGCCGCACCGCCTCTCCGGCGGCATGCGGCAGAGGATCGTCATCGCTGCGGCCCTCGCGAACCAGCCGAAGCTGCTGCTCGCCGACGAGCCCACGACCGCCCTCGACGTGACGATCCAGGCGCAGGTGCTGCAGCTGATCCGCCGACTGCGCGACGACCACGGCACCACGGTCGTCCTCATCACGCACGACCTCGGCGTGGTCGCCGAGACGTGCGACCGGGTGGGAGTCATGTACGCCGGGCAGCTGGTCGAGGTGGCCGCGACCGCCGACCTCTTCGCCGCCCCGCGGCACCCGTACACGCGGGCGCTGCTGGCCGCGTCGCCGAGCGTCCGCACCGAGTCCCGTCGGCTCGCCACCATCCCGGGCCAGGTTCCGGGGCCGGCCGAGCAGGTGCCCGGCTGCCGCTTCCAGCCCCGCTGCCCGCGCCGAGTGGAGCAGTGCTCGGTCACGCCCGCCCGCGTGCCGCTCGGCCTCACCAGCGCAGCCTGCTGGAACCCTGAGCCGCTGCCCGCCGCGGTCGCGGAGGGCCTCCGATGAGCGCCCTCCTCGAGGTCGAGGGCCTCGTGAAGACCTACCCGGGCGGCGGGCTGCCCTGGCGGCGCCGCCGGGTGCGCGCCCTCGCCGGCGTGAGCATCTCCGTCGACCGCGGCCGCACGCTCGGCCTGGTGGGGGAGTCGGGCAGCGGGAAGAGCACGCTCGGCCGCTGCGTGCTGGGGCTCACCCCGGTGGACTCCGGCGCCATCGTCTTCGACGGGCAGGACGTCACCGCCCTCCGCGCCCGTGCCCTCTCCGACTTCCGGCGGCGGGTGCAGCCCGTCTTCCAGGACCCCTACGGCAGCCTCGACCCGCGCTGGAGCGTCGGCCGGAGCGTGCGCGAGTCGCTCGACGTGTACCGGATCGGGACCCCGGCGGACCGGGACGCCCGGGTGCGGGACCTGTTCGACCGGGTGGGCCTCAACCCGGCTCTCGCCGAGCGACTGCCGAGCAGCCTGTCCGGCGGTCAGCGCCAGCGGGTGGGCATCGCGGCGGCACTCGCCAGCGAGCCGGAGCTGATCGTCGCCGACGAGCCGGTCAGCGCCCTCGACGTCAGCGTGCAGGCGCAGGTGCTCAACCTGTTCCTCGACCTGCAGCAGGACCTCGGCGTCGCCTGCATCTTCGTCACCCACGACCTGGGTGTGGTGGAGCACGTCAGCGACGACATCGCGGTGCTCTACCACGGCGAGCTCGTCGAGCAGGGCCCGGCGGCACGCGTGCTGACCGACCCGCAGCACGCCTACACGCGCACCCTCCTCGCCGCGGTGCCGCACACACCTGTCCCCGCCGGCGGAACACCACCGCCCACACCCCCGGCAGCGTCCCCACCGCGAACCCCCGTGTCCCGTCCCGACTCGTCCACCCCGTCCCTCTAGGAGCCCCCATGCCCACCGCACAGATCAACGGCATCACCACCAACTACCTGCTCGAAGGAGAGGGGCCGGAGACGGTCGTCCTCATCAACGGGCTCGCCGACGACCTCTACTCGTGGGACTTCCAGGTCCCCGCGCTGCTCGAGGCCGGCTACCGCATCCTCCGCTTCGACAACCGGGGCATCGGCGCCTCCGACAAGCCGGCCGGCCCATACACGTCGCGCATGCTCGCCGACGACGCGAAGGCGCTCGTCGACTCGCTGGGCATCACCGACTTCCACCTGATGGGGGTCTCGATGGGCGGCATGATCGCCGAGGAGTACGCGCTCGCCTACTCCTCCGACGTCCGCACACTCACCCTCGCCTGCACCTACGGCACCCCGGACCCGTTCTGCCTGTCGATGTTCTCCTTCTGGGCGGACCTCGCACAGAAGGTGGACCCGGCGTTCGTCATGCGCGACGTGATGCTGTGGGCGTTCACCGGCCCGTTCTTCGAGGACCGCCCGGAGGACGCCGCCGAGTTCGCCGGCGCCATGGCGACCCTCGACATGACAGTCGAGGCATACCTGTCACAGCTGAACGTCATCCAGCAGCACGACGCGCTGGGCCGGGTTGCCGAGATCGGCATCCCGACGCTGGTCCTCGCCGGCGAGGAGGACATCCTCATCCCCGTCCGCCTGTCCCGCCGCCTGCACGAGGGCATCCCCGGCAGCGAATGGCGCACCGTCCCCGGCGGCCACGCCTGCATGTGGGAGTTCCCCGACGAGTTCAACGCCTCGTTCATCGACTACCTCCGCTCCACCTCTCGCTAGTCCTCAGAGAAAAGACACCGACATGACACCCACAGCACACCCCGGAGGGCGCAGCACGAGGATCGTCCTCGGCGCCGCCGTCCTCGCCGCCTCACTCGCCCTCACCGCCTGCGGCGGAAGTGGTGCAGGCGGCGGCAGCTCATCCGGCGGCAGCGCCGCGTCCGGCGACATCCAGGAGGGCGGCGACCTCCGCGCGGCACTCACCGGCGAGCCGGACGTCCTCGACCCCGCCACCTCGTCCATCTACACCGGCGCGCAGGTCTACGAGAACATCTTCAGCAAGCTCGTCGACTTCGACGAGAACGGCGAGATCGTCGGCGACCTGGCCACCGAGTGGGAGGCGACCGACGACACCACGTGGACGTTCACGCTCGTGGACAACGCGACCTTCTCGAACGGCGAGAAGTTCACGTCCGCGGACGTGGTCTACACGTTCGAGCGGATCCTCGACCCGGAGACGGCCAGCGCCTACGCGGGCCTGTACGCCCCGGTCGAGTCGATGGAGGCGCCCGACGACACCACAGTCGTGTTCACCCTCTCGAGCCCGTTCGGCCCGTTCCTCACGAACCTGGCCACCAACGGCCAGATCGTGAACCAGAAGGCGATCGAGAGCGGCGACCCCGCCCGCGAGCCGGTCGGCACCGGACCGTTCACGTTCGTCGAGTGGGTGCAGGGCGACCACATCACCCTCGAGAAGAACGCCGAGTACTTCAAGGAGGAGAAGGCGCACCTCGACAGCATCACGTTCCGCTTCCTGCCGGTCGACCAGAGCCGCATCGACGCCCTGTCGGCCGGTGAGCTCGACTGGGTGGACGCGATCCCGCTCAACCAGGTGGAGGCCCTCAGCGAGGACCAGCGCTTCACCTACGTGAGCAGCGACGTCGCCGGCATCCCCGACTTCCTCGCCATGAACACGCAGGAGGCGCCCTTCGACGACGTGCGCGTCCGGCAGGCCGTGGCTCTCGCGATCGACCGGCAGGAGATCACGGATGTGGCCTACTCGGGCACCGGCGAGAACGGCCTGATCGAGGTGCCGACCGGATCCACCTGGTACGACGAGGAGGGCCTGTTCGCCACTGAGCCCGACATCGAGCGCGCGAAGGACCTGATGGCCGAGGCCGGCTACGCGGACGGGCTCACCGTCCAGTACCTGGGCCTCCCGCAGTACCCGGAGCTCCTCAAGACCGGGCAGGTCGTCCGCGAGCAGCTGAAGGAGATCGGCATCGATCTGCAGATCGAGCAGGTCGACGTGTCGGTCTGGTTCGACTCCTACAGCTCCGGCGACTACCAGATGACGAGCGCCTACCAGGAGCGGACCATCGACCCGGACAACTTCTACTCCCTCGTCATCAAGTCCGGCGGCCCGATCAACACCACGTTCTACTCGAACCCCGAGGTGGACGCGCTGATCGACCAGGCGGCGACCGCACCCGACGAGGCCGCGCGGATGGACCTGTACAACCAGATCCGCACGACCGTCACGGAGGAGGCGCCACTCGTCTTCGCCCACTACGAGACGATCAACTACCTGATGAACCGCAATGTGACCGGTTCGGCGATCACGCCGACCCTGAGCCTGCACATGGAGAAGGTCGGCTTCACCTCCTG
>DATCMN010000048.1:0-4627 GCA_036563405.1 Naasia sp.
GGGTCGCGCTCCTCACGGCTTTGTACATCGGGCTCATCTGCCTGAGTGCCGCGGGCCCTCCCCTCATCGCTGCGCCGCTGGCCGAACTGGTCGGCTGGCGCGCGACCCTCGGAGTCTGGGCAGTGCTGTCCGTCGGCGCGCTGGTCCCTTGGCTGATCGTGCTGCTGCAGCACCGCGGCCGGAATCCCGAGGTGGCGCCGCTCGCACCGTCGCAGACCCTGCCGAAGAGGATGCACAGATCCAGGGTCGCCCGCGCCCTCGCCCTCGCCTTCGCCATTTCCACCCTGCACGGCTATGCGATGTTCGCCTGGCTTCCGGCGCTCCTCATCGAGACGGCGGGCGTGTCGCCGGTCGAGGGGGGTTCGCTCCTCGCCCTCTACGGGGTCCTCGGACTTCCGCTCGGCGTCCTCGCGCCACTGCTGGTCATTCGTGTGAGGCGCGTCTGGGTCCTGTTCGTCGCGACCACGGTGCTGTACATCGCTGGCTACCTGGGCCTGTTGCTGGCACCGGGCTCCGGAACGTGGGTGTGGACGGTGCTGATTGGCGGGGGACCGGTCGCCTATCAGTTCTGCCTCGTGCTCATCGGCCTCCGCACCAGGTCGCACGAGGCCGCACTCGCCCTGAGCGGATTCGTTCAAGCAATCTCCTACGCCGCCGGTGCCCTCGGCCCACTGGTAATCGGTGTGCTGCGTGACCTCACCGACGGGTGGACCGTCCCCCTCCTGTTCCTTCTGCTGACCGCGCTACTGACCCTCGTTTCCGCGGTCCGCCTTGCGAGACCGAGCATGGTGGAGGACGAGCTCGACTCGTGAGGGAGCGGAGACGCTGGTAGATCGGGCTGCGCCGGGCCCGCGCTAGCCTTCCGTTCCAGCCACGCCCTCCGCTCCCAGAGCTACCCCGGCCGCAAGCGGACCCCGAACATACTCCGAACATCAACCGAAACTGAGCGGGCGATAGCAGTTCTTCTTGAGCTGCTAGTACCGCGAGAACGCAAGGCGCCAGGGCGGTTCACGAGAGTCACTCGCTGTCAATCCGCAGGTCTTCGTCGTTCCGCCGATCTCATGTGCCCTCTGTCCTCAATCGGTCGGCCGCTCCGTGCCGCGAGATCTGCGCATGGAGGGCGGGTGGTAGTACTCTGACCCCGCCCGCCCTCCGCCTTCCTAGTGGTTAGCGTGTGATGCGCATGCCGGTTACCGCCGGCGTGGCTGACGGCCCCTCCGCGTGTGCGGCGGGGCCGTTAGCCTGTGGGTTGCGCTCGATTCCGACGGTTGCGTATCGGAGTGATGCGGCGACGGTGTCTGCGATGATGTCTCGCCCTTCGCGAATGTGTCCTTCCTTGTCGGTGTAGGTGCCGAACCGGAGGTCGCCGGCGACGAGGATGGCGTCGCCCTTCTTGAGGCTGCTGGCGACGTGTTTGGCTTGGTCATTGAAGACGACGACACGGTGGAAGACGGTGCCAGCGTCCTCCCACTGTTTGGTGTGTTCGTTGAGCCGCCGGTCGTTGACGGCGACGGAGAATCGGGCGTAGTCGATTCCGGTGTCGCTGGTGCCGTGTTCGGGGTCGGCGGTGAGGTTGCCCTCGATGGTGACGGGGATCCTGGGTCCCATCGGTTCCTTCCTTTCTCTAGTCGCCGTGGGCGTCGGTCACCCAGGCGTTCCATTCGTCCTGGTCGGTGGTTTCCGTCCAGGAACGTCTCTTCGACTCTTTGTGACCGTTGCCGCACGAGGCTGGGTAGGCCTCTCTCATTCGTGCTTTCGCGGTGTGCCACCGTTCCAGCCACATGAGGGGGCCGAAGCCGGTGTCGGTGTCGGCGTAGGCGGCCCGCCAGGCTGTGTGCAGGGCGGTGAGCTCCTCGACGAGGGCGGGGTGCTTCCACCAGCAGGTTGGGATGAGGGTGAGCGGCACGTCGAAGCGGGCAGTGACCCATTCGACCCATGCGCGTAGGGCGTCCCATTCCTCGGCTGCGCGTTCGGCGGGCAGGTCCCGCCATCGGACCGGGCGGGCGTTGCCGGTGCTGTAGGCGGACTCGAGCGCTGGGTCGAGGGTGAGGTCGGTGAGGAGGTCTTCCATGGGCGCCCATTCCTCGCCGTCGTTGTATTCGCCTTTCCTCATCGCTCGCCACCAACTTGCGTGAGCCCGTCGCGAGCGATGCGGATTGCATGGACGGTCGAAACCGGGCGCACACCGGTGAGAGTGAGCAGGGGGTGCGCGTCGAGCGCGGCGTGCACTTGACGGTGGCAGTTGGGGTGCATGGCGCAGAGGTCGTCGTGATCCTCGAAGGCGATCCAGCGGCCGTCCGCATAGGTCACCCCTGAGTCGCTGAGGTGGTGCAGCTGGGCTTCGTACCGGGTGAGAGGATGCCAGCACACCACGCAGCTGAGTTGACCAGTGCGCACTAGCTGCTCAGTTAGCCATCGTTCCCGGCGGCGCAACCAGGCGGTCGAAGTCTCGTAGCTGGTGGGCGGGTGCTCATCGTCCGGGCGACTCACGGGCGTCATAGATCCGCCTCCGCGCTTGTCGGCCTCGTTGCAGATGGTTTCGTGGGCGCGAGTCGGTGGCGAAACACATCCTGCTGCTCTGCTTCGACGCCGAGTTTGGCGGCGCCGATGTCGGCGGCATCGGTGCGTCGATCCCAGGCGGTGAGGTCGAGCAGCACGCCGCGTCGGTTCCGGTAAGTGAGGAGCCCGACCTCTGGGGGGAGGCGGCGAATCTCGTCGGCTGTCATGAGCGGGAGTCGGTCTTGGTGCTCGGCCGTGTGGACGCCAGCTTGGCGACTGTTCCAGGACTGCTGGGTTCGCCGGCGATCACGCCAGCCGAGGAGGGCCTCGACGTCGCGCAGGTGGGCAACGTTCGATGCGCCGCCGAGGAGGACCTTGGCGGTGGCGGCGCTCCAGATCGTGTCAGCCTCAGCCCGCGACCATGCGGTCTCGGCTTGCGACATCGCCTGTAGGACGACGAGGGTGCAAATGCCCCGTCCGCCGCCTTCGGCCATGACACGGGGGAGCGCGCCCCAGCGGAAGAGGTTGGCGATCTCGTCGAGGATCAGCCCGAGCGGCAGTCCGAGGCGGGCGCCGGGGGAGGCGAGTGCTCTGCGTCGGGCGACCTCGACAACGTCGTCGAGGATCGCGGAGAGGTATCCGCCCATCGCGCCTACACCGGAACCGGAGCCGAGAAGGTAGAGCGTGTTCTGCCCAGCGAGGAACTCGGTCGGATTGAAGGTGGCCCCGGTTCCGTCAGGTTGCAGTGCTTCCCTGATTGTTGGGATGGCGAGTGGGGCGACGGCGGCTTGGACGCCGAACCAGGTGGAGGAGCGGAGTTTCTCGTCGCCGCCCAGGATGGCTTCGAGGCCGTCGCCCCAGCCGGGTGCGCCGTCGAAGCGGAGGATGTCGACGGCTGCTCGGGCGAGTCCGGGTGTTGAGCCCCAGTCATAGAGGTCGGCGACGGTGCGGCCGCCGATCGCGGCTGCGTGCAGCAGGCGAGCGAGAACTGTGGCGGACGCGGCAGCCCACTCCTGATTCGTCGCAGAGGTGCCTAGCGCTGTGCCGGTGACGATTGCGTTTGCGCGTTGCACCGCCACGAGTGGGTCGTCGCAGCCGGCGATCGGGTCGATGCGGATGGTGGTGCGGACGCCGGAGAGTTGTTGCGGGTCGAACACATAGGTGTCGCCGCGCCGGGCGCGCATCCCGATGGTGGCGGTGAGGTTGTCGTTGGAAGTCGATGTGGTGATCAGCGGGCCGGCCCAGTCGAGGATCGCCGAGATCAGGATCCGGTACCCCTTGCCCGAGCGCGGGGGCCCCTCAAGGGCGACCGAGTCCTCGATCGACACGTACACGTCCATGCCGTGGGCGCGGCCGACCCGCCACCCGATGTCCGCAGCCGTCGGCGCGAGCTCCCCGGGTCGCAGGGTGGTGGCGCGACGCAGTAGCGCCCTGCCGGAGAGGTGGCGTCGCACCTCGGCCGCGGTGGCGAAGCCGGGCCGCCGACGCAGCTCTGCGACGAAGTGCGCGTCGGACTGCCTGTATCGAGTCCACGCTGCGGCCGCCCACCAAGCGAGAGCGATGAGGATGAGGATTGCAATGGCGTCGGCGACCCTGATCGGCAGTACTGGGAGTTCGCAGTCGGGAGGGGCGGTGTATGTGTCGGGGTCCCCGGTGATGGCGAGGAGGAGTCCCGAGAACGGCCCTTCTGGAGCGGGTCTCGCGCTGCAGGTGAGGGCGGTGACTGCTTCGGCGAGGAACGCGAACAGGACCACCATTCCGAACGCTCCGGCGATGCAGACGGCCAGGACCTTCGGCCACCACCCGTCGCGTTGCATCGGCCCGTCCTGCTACTCGAGGCCGGCGGCGACAGCGGCGCCAGCCGAGGTCCACGCCCGCCGCGTCGCGGGCAGAAGAGCCTCGAACCGCAACGGGCCGCTCTTCAGCGCTGGATCGAAGGGAACAGTGTGCACAGCCCGCACGAGGGAGGCGAACGCATCCGCCACCTCCGCGAGCTCCCGGCGCGATCCGCGTTCGGCTTCGGTGACGATGACGACGGCGTTGCGGGCTAGCTGTGCGGAGCGCTCGTCGCGGTCGGCGAGGGCCTCAAGGAGTAGCGCAGCCGATTCAGCGGAGTCCGGGGTGGGAA
>DATCMN010000049.1:0-12311 GCA_036563405.1 Naasia sp.
TCGGCGAGATCGATGATGCTCGTCACCTTCTCGGCGATCGCGGTGGCGATGGGCCCCACGCCGACGGCGGCGAGTTCCTCGAGCGAGGCGGCCAGCCGTCCCGCTGCGAGCGGGTCGGCCCGGGTGATCCGGAATCCGGCCGCCGCCCGGACGGGTGCGGGCACCTCGTCCCAGGACAGGTGCGCGTCGTCGTCGGACACGCCCTGATAGCCGGAGAAGACGGGAGTGAGTCGCTCCACCGCCCGATCGCTCAGGGCGAGGTATCCGGTGCTCCAGCCGGCGCGGAGCCACTTGTGGCCGCCGCCCGCGACGATGTCGGCCGCGGCGAACGGCACGTCGACCACTCCGGCGCCCTGCACCGCGTCGACTATCAGCAGCCTGTCGCCGATCACCTGGCGGATGCCGTCGAGGTCGGCGAGGTGCCCGGTGCGCGCGTCGACGAGGCTGACGGCGACCGCGACGGTCGTGCTCGTCAGCTGCTCCCGTATCTGCCCCGGGGTCACGCGGCCGTGGTCGGTCTCGAGCCAGATCGGCGCGGTGACGCTGAGCGACTGCTCGGCACGCACGGCGGCGAACGGGAGGCTCGGGTACTCGGCCGGGGAGACGAGGACGCCGCCGGTGAGGCCGAATACGGCGTGCATCAGGCCCGTGCTGGTGTCGGGCTGCAGGACGACCTGGTCGGGCCGGAAGCCGAGGAGGTCCGCCACGGCGGCGCGCGCTCGGGCGCCCTGCTCGCCGAGCGCGCCGGTGGAGCCGAACCGGGCCCGGCTCAGCAGCTCGCGCTGCCAGTCGACCTCCGCCGTCACCGCACGGGAGAAGGGGCCCCACGCGGCGTAGTCGAGGAAGCCCGGGTCCTCATCGAACCCGGCGGCGAACTCCTCGATGCTCGTCATGGCGACGCCAGCCTAGGGGTTCCCGCGACATGACACTTGTGGCTGTCAAGTCGCCGAGATGACAGCCACAACTGCCGTCTCAACGGGCGCGGAGCGGGCTAGCTCCCGAAGCGCCGGTGGCGCTGACCGTAAGCGCGCAACGCGCGGAGGAAGTCGACCTCACGGAGGTCCGGGCCGAGCGCCTCCACGAAGTAGAACTCGCTGTGCGCGCTCTGCCAGAGCATGAAGTCGGACAGCCGCTGCTCCCCCGACGTGCGGATGACGAGATCCGGATCCGGCTGGCCGCCGGTGTACAGGTGCTCCGCGATGAGATCGGGGCTGATCGCCTCCGCGAGGTCCTCCAGGGCGCCGCCCTCCCCCGCGTGCGCCGCGACGATGCTGCGCATCGCCTCGACGATCTCGGTGCGGCCGCCGTAGCCGACGGCGAGGTTGACGTGCAGCCCGCTCTTGTCGGCGGTGCGCGCCTCGGCGGCGTCGAGAGCGTGCACGAGCCCCTCGGGCAAGCCGGCGCGGGAGCCGACATGCTGCACCCGCCAGGTGCGGTATCGGGAGAGATCATCGGCGAGCTCGGCGATGATCTCGATGAGAGCGCGCAGCTCGGCGCTGTCGCGGGCGCTCAGGTTGTCCGTCGAGAGCAGGTAGAGGGTCACCACCTGAATGCCGAGGTCGTCGCACCAGACGAGGAACTCGCGGATCTTCGCGGCCCCGGCGCGGTGGCCGTGCTCGGCGGACTCGAGCCCGACCTGCCTCGCCCAGCGCCGGTTCCCGTCGAGGATCATGGCGATGTGCCGCGGCAGCTCGGCCGACTCGAGGGAACGGCGCAGGTTCCGGGCGTACAGCGCGTAGAGGGGATTGCGATGCATCATGAACCGACGTCGCAGCACGCGTTCACGTTAGTCCTCCCTCGCCGGGAGCCCCGCCCGACGCCCCCGGCGATCGTCCGGTCCACCGCGGATACGCTTTCTCCATGAGCACGGAGGAGCCTCGATCCGCTCGCCGGGAGCAGGACCTGGAGCACGTCCGGCAGGCGCTGTCCGACGAGCGGGACGCCGGCCGCGCGGACGAGGAGGACGCCGCGGGGCTTCCCAACATCCCGCTGCTGGAGGACGAGCTCGATCACCCTGTCGAGGCGCGGCCCACCTGGCGCGGGTGGATCCATGCGGGCACGTTCCCGCTCGCGATCCTGCTCGGCGTGGTGCTCATCAGTGTCGCTCAGGGTGCTGTCGCGAAGACGGCGAGCGCCGTCTTCCTGGTCACGTCGCTCCTGCTGTTCGGCAACTCCGCCCTGTATCACCGCTTCGACTGGCGGCCGCCGGTCAAGCGCCTCCTCAAGCGCATCGACCACGCCAACATCTTCCTGCTCATCGCCGGCACCTACACGCCGCTGTCGCTGCTCGCCCTCCCGCCTGACAAGGGCATCCCCCTCCTGGCGGGCGTCTGGGGCGGCGCCCTCGTGGGCATCGGCTTCCGCGTGTTCTGGATCTCCGCGCCGCGGTGGCTGTACGTGCCCATCTACGTCGGGCTGGGCTGGGCGGCCATCGTGTTCGCGGGCGACCTCTTCGCCACGAACGCGACGATGATGAGCCTGGTCCTCGCCGGCGGCGTGCTCTACACGGCGGGCGCTGTCATCTACGGGATCAAGCGCCCGAACCCGTTCCCGGGCCGGTTCGGCTTCCACGAGATCTTCCACACCTGCACGGTGCTGGCCTTCGGCTGCCACTGGACGGCGACCCTGCTGATCGCGCTCGACCCCGCATTCAACCGCTGACGCGTCGCCCTCACCGCTGGGACTTCGTCAGCGCGCTTCCTCATCCGGCTGCGCCTGCACGCCGTCGGCCTGCTCCCGCTCCAGGCGCTCCCGCATTTCGCCGCGGTAGCGCGTGCGCCGGATGCGACGGGTCATGTCGAGGATCAGCAGGACGGTGATGACCGCGATCGCGAACCACACGAGGAACCCGACGACGCCGGGCGACACCACGTCCGGGTCGAGCGCCGGGGCGGGCGACGGCGTTGAGGCGAGCAGGACGGCGAGCGGAGACAGGGGGATCGGTCCTTCCGGCCCGCGCGGCCGATATCGGGGAGTACCGCACAGCGCAGCCTTGTAGCGTGGTCCTCAGGATAATCCGGCCGACAGGGAGCATCGTGATCGCACCCGCCACGAGCGACGCGCCGCGCACCGACCTGGACGCGCGGTACGGCCGCACGCGACGGTCCCGCCGCACGCAGCGGTGGTTCGGGGTGGCCGCCGCCGTCGCCGTCGCGGCAGTGATGATCGCCTGGGTCGTGTGGGTCACCGGGGACAGGGACCAGCCGACCCTCGCCTTCCGCGACACCGGCTACGAGGTCGTCTCCGACGAGGAGGCGCTCGTCCGCTACGAGGTGACAGTCGACCCGGGAACGGCCGTCACCTGCGCCGTGCAGGCGTGGAACCCGGACAACGAGGTCGTCGGCTGGAAGGTGGTGGACGTGCCGCCGTCCGAGGAGCGGATCCGCTCGTTCGTCGAGCGGCTGACCACCATGGACCGGGCCTACACCGGCTTGCTCTCCCGCTGCTGGCTCCCGTAATCTAGGGGTTTGCCTTTTCACACGGGGCCGGATGGCCACGTGGAGGCGTCGGACGCGACCATCGCGATCCTCCCCTTCTTCCTCTTGCAAGGAGCACCCATGTCGCAAGGCACGCCGGTCACCTGGCTCACCCAGGAGGCCTACGACCGCCTCTCCGCCGAGCTCGCCCAGCTCTCGGGCGAAGGCCGCACCTCGATCGCGAAGAAGATCGAGCAGGCCCGCGAGGAGGGCGACCTCAAGGAGAACGGCGGATACCACGCCGCCAAGGAGGAGCAGGGCAAGATCGAGGCGCGCATCCGCCAGCTCACGCAGCTGCTGCGGAACGCCGAGGTCGGCCAGGCCCCCGCGTCGGGCGACACAGTCGCCCTCGGCTCCGTCGTCACCGCGACCATCGCGGGCGACGAGTCGGTGTTCCTGGTCGGCAACCGCGAGATCGCGGGCGACAGCGACCTCGACGTGTACAGCGAGCAGAGCCCGCTCGGACGCGCGATCCTCGGCCTGCCGGTGGGCGGCACCACCTCGTACACCGCACCCAACGGGCGGGACATCGCCGTCGAGATCCGCAAGGTGGAGCCCTACACGGGCCAGTAGGTTCTCGCCTGCCCCGCTTGCGCCGCGATTGCAACCGTCGGTTCGACGGGTGCGACTCCCAGCCGCCGTCGATACGGTGATCAGGTGACTCGGATGGACGGCTCGCGGCGAACGACCGGTCTGCTCGCGCGGGCAGGCGCCGCCCTCCTTCTCGCTGGCGGCGCCGTGCTGATCCCCGCCCTGCCGGCGGCAGCCGAGGAGCCCGTCGACTTCGGCGCCACCGACATCGTCGACACCGCGGAAGTGCTGAGCGCGGCCGACGAGGCGACGATGGAGTCCGCGCTCGACGACCTGCAGCAGAGCACCGGAGTCACCCTCCTCGTCGCGTTCGTCGACACCGCCGAGAATCCGGCGGATATGGACGACTGGGTGCAGGCGGTCGCCGACCGCAACGGACTGGGCGACGACAACGCCCTCCTCGCGGTGGCCGTCGACCAGAGCCAGTACCGCTTCACGGTGGACGCCGAGATGGCCGTGACCGACGCCGAACTCGAGGACATCCGGCGCAGCGACATCGTCCCCGCCCTCGGGGAGGGCGACTGGGTCGGCGCCGTCCAGGGCGCGGCCAACGGGCTCGAGCGCTACCTCGTCGGCTCCGGCACCTCCGGCGGCGGGGCGGCGCCGGGGTTCAGCTTCAACCCGCTGCCGACCATCCTCATCCTCGGCGGCCTGATCCTGGTGCTCGTGATCGTCTTCCGCGTCCTCGGCGCTCGGCGCCGCCGGGCCGCGCTCCGCAAGCAGGAGGAGGACCAGAAGCAGCTGGACGTGCGTGCGGGCGGCCTGCTCGTGGAGCTCGACGATGCGCTGAAGACCAGCGAGCAGGAGCTCGGCTTCGCCGAGGCCGAGTTCGGCGCCGAGCAGACCGCTGCGTTCCGGGCGGCGGTAGGCAGCGCGCAGGAGAAGGTGCGCGAGGCGTTCCGGATCAAGCAGCGCCTGGACGACGCCGAGCCGGAGACCCCGGAACAGCGCCGGGAGCTCTCCGGTCGCATCATCGAGCTGTGCGAGCAGGCGGACGCCGAACTCGACGCGCAGGCCGAGGAGTTCGACAGGCTGCGCGAACTGGGACGACGAGCCCCGGAAGCGCTCGCCACGATGACCACCGAGGCCGAGCGGATCGGCGCGCGGGTGCCCGCAGCGGAAGCCGCCCTCACAGCGCTTCGCAGGCGCTTCGACGCGTCGGCGATCGCCGATGTGGCGGACAACCCGGACCAGGCTCGAAAGCTCCTCGCCTTCGCCGCGGGCGAGGGCACGGAGGCGGCGGAGGCGATCCGGGGCGGCCACGGCGCGGCCGCGGCCGTCGCCGTGCGCAGCGCCCAGCAGGCCCTCGACCAGGCGACGCACCTGCTCGACGCGGTGGAGCGCGCGGGCACCGACCTCGACACAGCCCTGCAGCAGCTCGACGGCGAGATCGCGGACCTCCGCTCCGACGTCGCCGAGGCGCGGGCGGTGACGGTCCCCTCCCCCGAGCTCCCCCAGCTCGTCGCCCAGGCCGAGCAGGCGATCGCCGATGCCTCAAGCGGGGCGCCGCGCCGCGACCCCGTCGCCGCCGTCGGCACACTCACTGCTCTCGAACAGCGGGTGGACGCTGCACTCGGCCCTGCCCGCGAGGCGGCCCAGCGCCGGCAGCGAGCGGAGGCGGCGCTCGGCAGGACCCTGTCGGCCGCGCGCGCGCAGGTCGCCGGCGCCAAGGAGTACATCCTCACCCGCCGGGGCGGAGTGGGCACGGACGCGCGCACCCGCGCAACAGAGGCGGAGCGGCGCCTGGCCGCTGCCGAGCAGCTGAGGAACGCCGACCCGGAGGCGGCGCTGGTGGAAGCGCAGGCGGCCTCCTCGCTCGCAGTCAGTGCGCTGAACTTCGCGCGCAGCGACGTGGACGGGTTCTGGAGCGCCGGCGGCGGATCCGGCTTCGGCACCGGCTACAGCGGCGGCGGGTACCGCGGGGGCCGAGGCGGCGACGACATCACGGGCGCCATCCTGGGCGGGATCATCGGCGGGATGCTGGGCGGCGGCGGCAGCCGCGGCGGGGGTTACGGGGGCGGCGTGCGCTGGGGCGGCGGCGGCGGCGGGTTCTCGGGCTCATCCCGATCCCGCGGCGGCGGTGGCGGCTTCGGCGGCGGTCGCAGCTTCGGCGGCTCCGGCCGCCGGGGCGGCGGCGGACGGTTCTGACAACGAACGAAAGGGAAACCATGGTGAAGCAGACGATCTTCGGCCGCATCGCACAGCTCGCGCGCGCGAACATCAACGCGCTGATCGACTCGGCGGAGGACCCGCAGCTGATGCTCGACCAGCTCGTGCGCGACTACACCGGAAGCATCCAGGAGGCCGAGGCTGCGATCGCGCAGACGATCGGCAACCTGCGCCTCATCGAGGACGACCACCGCGAGGATGTGCAGACCGCGCAGGAGTGGGGCAACAAGGCGCTGGCCGCGAGCCGCAAGGCGGACGAGCTGCGCGGTTCGGGCGACGCCGCCGGCGCGGACAAGTTCGACGCGCTGGCCCGGGTGGCCCTGACCCGTCAGGTTCAGGCGGAGAACGAGGCGAAGGCGGCCGAGCCGACCATCGCCGCGCAGACCGAGGTCGTCGAGCGACTGAAGGCCGGCCTCAACAAGATGCGCGAGAAGCTCGGCGAGCTGACCGCGAAGCGGAACGAGCTGGTCGCCCGCTCGAAGACCGTGCAGGCGCAGGCGCAGGTGCAGGACGCCCTGGGCAGCATCGACATCATGGACCCGACGAGCGAGGTGAGCCGCTTCGAGGAGAAGATCCGCCGCGAGGAGGCCCGCGTCCGTGGCCAGCAGGAGCTGGCCGCGTCGAGCCTCGACGCCCAGTTCGAGGATCTCGAGGACATCGGCGAGCTCACCGAGGTGGAGGCGCGCCTCGTCGCGCTGAAGGCGGGCTCGAGCGGCTCCGGTCAGCAGGCGATCGGCGGCTCGTCCTCGCAGGCGATCACGACCGGTCCGAGCCCCGACCTCTAGGCCGCACCACTCCTCGCCTCAACTCGCCCTCAACAGGCTCCTTTCCCGTCAACAGGCCAGAACGGCTCATCCTGGCCTGTTGGAGGCAAGCCAGCCTGTTGAGGGCAGGTGGACCGTGCCCCGTGCTCAGCGGGGCGACTCTTCGCCGTCGTTGCCCACCGTGCGGGGCTCGTAGCCCGCGGCACGGAGGGTGTCGACGACGAGAAGGGCGTGCTCGCGACCGCGGGTCTCGACGCTGACCTCGATCTCCACCTCGGAGATCTGCAGGCCGCGGCCGTGCCGCGTGTGCAGGACCTCGACCACGTTCGCGTTGACGTCGGCGATCAGCCGAGAGATCTCGGCGAGCTGACCCGGGCGGTCGGGCAGGCCGATGCGCAGGCTGAGGTACCGGTCGTCGGCGACCAGGCCACGGCTGATGACGCGCTCCATCATGAGCGGGTCGATGTTGCCGCCCGAGAGCAGGACGACGGTCCTGCCCAGGTCTGTGCCGAGCTTGCCGGACAGGATCGCGGCCACTCCGACCGCGCCGGCCGGCTCGACCACGAGCTTCGCGCGCTCGAGCAGCACGACGAGGGCGCGGGCAGTCTCGTCGTCGGTCACCGTGACGACCTGGTCGACGGCCTCCCGGATGATCTCGAAGTTGAGGACTCCGGGGCGGGAGACCGCGATGCCGTCCGCGATGGTGGCGGCGATCTCCACCGCGGTCAGTTCGCCGAGCTGAAGGGACAGCGGGTACGGCGCTGCGTTGGCGGCCTGCACCCCGATCACCCGGACCGGGCGCTCTCGGCCCGCCGTCTTCTGCTTGATGGCGCTCGCGATGCCGGCTGCCAGGCCTCCCCCGCCGATCGGCACCAGGACGGTGTCGACGTCCGGCACCTGGTCGAGGATCTCGAGGCCGAGGGTGCCCTGCCCGGCGATGACATCCGGGTGATCGAACGGCGGGATGAGGACGGCCCCGGTGCGCTGCGCGAATTCGGCGGCTGCGAGCAGCGGCTCCTCCACCGTGTGTCCGCGGAGGACCACGTCGGCCCCGTAGCGGCGGGTGGCCTGGAGCTTCGGCAGGGGTACGCCGACGGGCATGAAGATCGTCGCGGTGATGCCGAGCTCCGCGGCCGCGAGGGCGACGCCCTGGGCGTGGTTCCCGGCGGAGGCCGCTACGACGCCGAGCGCGCGCTCCTCCGGGCTCAGCTGGCTCAGCCTGTTGTAGGCGCCCCGGATCTTGTAGGACCCGGTGCGCTGCAGGTTCTCGCATTTCAGATGGACCGGGCTGCCGAGCATCTCGGCCAGGTACCGGCTGCCCTGCATCGGCGTCTCGTCCGCGACAGCGGACACCACCTCGCGGGCGAGCTCGAACTCGGCGAGAGTCGGCCCCGCGTAGACGGTCGTGCGGGCGGCGTCAGGCACTCGGAACCACGTCCTCCACTGTCGGCCGGAGGTTCGTCCGCCAGCGTCCTTGAGCGATGTACTTGATCATCACGTTCGCGGTCGCCACCACCGGCACGGCGAAGAAGGTGCCCGGGATGCCGGCGAGGAATCCGCCCGCCGCGACGGCGAGCACCACCGCGAGCGGGTGCACCTTGACGGCGGTTCCCATGATCAGCGGCTGCAGCACATGGCCTTCGATCTGCTGCACCAGCAGCACGATGACGAGCATCCACAGCGCGATGAACGGACCGTTGTAGACGAGAGCGATGAAGACGGCGAGAGCCCCGGTGAACACGGCACCGACGACGGGCACGAACGACCCGAGGAAGACCAGGACGGCGATCGGGATCGCCAGTGGGATGCCGAGGAAGAAGGCGCCGAGCCCGATGCCGACCGCGTCGATGAAGGCCACGAGGATCTGGACACGCACGAAGTTGCCGAGCGTGACCCAGCCGGCGTGCCCGGCGCCGTCCACCGCCTGACGCGCATTACGGGGGAAGAGGCGGACGATCCAGTTCCAGATGCCCCGGCCGTCGATCAGCAGGAACAGCGTGCTGAAGAGCACCAGGAGCAGGCCGGTCACGACGTGGCCGAGGGTCGACCCGACCGAGAGAGCCCCGGACAGCAGGATGCCGTTGTCCTCCTGCAGCTGGGTGACGGCCGAGTCGATGTAGCTCTGCAGCTCCTGCTCGGAGATGTCGAAGGGGGAGTTCGCGAGGAAGTCCTTGAACTGGTCGTAGGACTCGACCGTCTGATCGCGCAGGTTGGCGAAGCCGCGGATGACCTGGGTGACCACCAGATAGATGAGTCCGGTGAGCGCGACGAGGGTGCCGACCTCCGCCACGGCGACGGCCGCCCACTTGGGCCAGCCGTGCCTGCGGAGGAAGTGCACCAGCGGGATCAGCAGTGCCGCCAGCAGTACGGAGATGAACACGGGGATGACGAGGTAGCGCAGCTGCGCGACCAGGAAGATGACGAGCCCAACGACCGCGGCGAGCACGAGGATGCGCCAGCCCCACGCGCCGGCGATGCGCATGCCGAGCGGGAGGGCCCCGTCGAGGTCGTCGCCGTGCCGAGGAACGGGCCCGGCGGCGGGGTGGTCGACGGGCGGGTCGACCGGTGGCTCGATCGCGTGCGCAGCGGGCTGCTCAGCCGCGCGCTTCGTGGGGCGCTTGTCGGCTGGTTCGGGAGGCGTGCGTCGACCCAGTGCCATGCGGGTAAGTCTAGGGAGCGGCGGGGGCGTGCGGCCCCGCGGGGCGGCAGGGGCGTCGGAGGGTCGGGCTAGGGTCGAGAACGTGACGGAGACCCTGGGCGCCGCCGCCGCGCGCCGGTTGGCGCTCGCCGCCCAGGGGTTCGGCCGGCCCCGGCCGCCCGCAGTGGGCACGCGCCAGCTGAACGGGCTGATCGACCGCTTGGGCATTCTGCAGATCGACTCGGTGAACGTCTTCGAGCGCAGCCACTACCTCCCGGTGTTCGCGCGGTTGGGTGGCTACGACAGGGCCCTGCTCGACAGGCTGCTGTTCAGTCCCCGCACCCGGTACGTCGAGTACTGGGCGCACGTCGCCTGCTTCCTGCCGGTCGAGGCGTGGCCGCTGTTCCGCTGGCGGATGGACTCCTACCGGCGCCGCTCGGCGGACGACCCGTGGGTCGCCGCGAACGGGCGGATGCTCGACTGGCTGCGGGCCGAGCTGGCCGGGAACGGGCCGATGGCCGCCAGCGAGATCGAGCACGACGCCAACGTGCGCCGTGGCCCCTGGTGGGGCTGGTCGGACGTGAAGGAGGGCCTCGAGTACCTGTTCCGCTGGGGCGAGGTGACGAGCGCCGGCCGCAACAGGTTCGAGCGGCGGTACGCCTTGGCGGAGCAGGTGCTGCCGGCATCGGTTCTCGGCGTCGACGTGCCCAAGGCCGATGCGTTCCGGGAGCTGCTGCGGCGCGCGTCGGAGGCGCACGGGATCGGGACGGCCAAGGACCTCGCCGACTACTACAGGCTGACCGGGCCGGAGGTGCGCACCGCGCTGCAGGAGCTGGAGGACTCCGGCGAGATCGAGCGCGTGCGCGTGCCGGCATGGGAGCGGGACGGGCGCCCCCTGGCGGTGTGGCGGCATCGCGATGCGCGCGTGCCGCGGCGCATCGAGGGCGCCGCGCTCCTCTCCCCCTTCGATCCCGTGGTGTGGGAGCGGAACCGGACGGAGCGGATGTTCGGCTTCACCTACCGGATCGAGATCTACACGCCCGCCCCGCGCCGCGTGTACGGCTACTACGTGCTGCCGGTACTCGTGGACGGCGAGATCGTCGGGCGCATCGACCTGAAGAGCGATCGGCAGGCGGGCGTCCTGCGGGTGCAGGCCGCGTGGTCGGAGGGGGGCAGCGCCGAGCCGCACGCGGACCGGATCGCCGTGCTGCTGCGCGAGACCGCCGCATGGCAGGGCCTCGGCGACGTGCACGTCGAGCCGCGTGGCACCCTGGCGCCGGAGCTCGCCCGCCACGTCTGACCACCTCGCGACGCTAACGGCAACCGTGCGGCCAAACGGCAACCCTCTACGGTTGCCGTTAGGCCGAAGCGTTGCCGTTAGGCCGAAGCGTTGCCGTGGCGGCCGGCCGCCGGGCCTAGAAGCTGCCGCCCATCTTCTGCAGCCGGGCGATGCGCTCACCGAGCGGCGGGTGGGTGCTGAACAGCTTCTCCAGGGCGCCCGGCTTCAGCGGGTCGGCGATCCACAGGTGCGCCATCGACGAGTTCTGACGACGCAGGGGCCGGCTGTAGGTGCCGAGCTTGGCGAGCGCGCTCGCCAGCGCATCCGGGTGACGCGTGGTGAGTGCGCCTGTCGCGTCGGCGAGGTACTCGCGCTGCCGGGACACCGCGAGCTGCACCAGGGTCGCCACCAGCGGCGCCACGAGGATCGCGACCAGCCCGAAGACCATCACGACCGGGTTGCCGTTGTTCCGCCCGCGCCCGCCGAAGAAGGCGATGCGCAGCAGGATGTCGGAGAGGATGCCGACGGCGACCACGAGGCCGTAGACGACCAGCGACACGCGGATGTCGTAGTTCCGCACATGGCCGAGCTCGTGCGCCATGACGCCCTCGAGCTCGTCGTCGTCGAGCAGCTCGAGGATGCCGGTGGTCGCGGCCACTATCGCGTGCTGCGGGTCGCGCCCTGTGGCGAAGGCGTTCGGCGCCGGATCCGGGACGATGTACACCTTCGGCATCGGCGTTCCCGTGGCGATGGAGAGGTTCTCGACGATCCGGTACAGGCGGGGGTCGTCCGCCTTCGCGATCGGCCCGACGGCTCCGCTCATGGCGATCGCCTGGCGGTCGGCGAGGAAGTACTGGAACGTCGCATAGGCGAGCGCGCCGACGACGACCAGGACGGTGATCGAGTAGTCACCCGGCCGCCCGTACGCGTAGTTCGCGAGGAAGCCGAGACCGCCGATGATGGCGACGAACAGGATCAGGATGAGGACGGTGTTGCGCTTGTTCCGCGCGATCGCCGAATACATGCGCTAGCGCCGGCGCCCGGAGGGGCGGGTCAGAACTGGACCCGCGGCGGCTCGGCGATGGCCGCGGGCTCCGTCACCTCGAAGAACTCCCGCTCGGTGAAGCCCAGCGAACGCGCGAACAGGTTGTTCGGGAAGATCTTGATCTTGGTGTTCAGCTCGCGGACGCCGCCGTTGTAGAACCGGCGGGACGCCTGGATCTTGTCCTCCGTGTCGACCAGTTCGCTCTGCAGCTGCAGGAAGTTCTGGCTCGCCTGCAGCTGCGGGTACGCCTCTGCCACGGCGAAGATGCTCTTCAGCGCGGTCTGCATGTGGTTCTCGGCGGCGGACGCCTCGGCGGGTGTCGACGCGGACAGCGTCTCGGCCCGCGCGC
>DATCMN010000076.1:0-1579 GCA_036563405.1 Naasia sp.
CGGCTTCCAGACCGTGGGCTACTGCTTCGGCACATAAAGGGGACAGTCCCCTTTATCTTCGGCGCGTGACCACCGAGATCGACCTCGAGGCGCTCAAGCGGGTCGAGCAGCGGGTGCTGTGGCTGGCGACGAGCATCGTCCACCACGCCAACCGCGTGCGCCCGAACCCGTCCGGGGTCAAGGTGGGCGGCCACCAGGCCTCCTCCGCGAGCATGGTGAGCCTGATGACCGCGCTGTACTTCGCGGTCCTGGAGGCGCCCGACCGGGTGAGCGTCAAGCCGCACGCGAGCCCGGTGCTGCACGCCATCAACCACCTGCTGGGCCGCCTGGACCCGAAGTACCTGACGACCCTGCGCCAGTTCGGCGGCCTGCAGTCCTACCCCTCGCGCACCAAGGACCCCGACCCGGTCGACTACTCGACCGGGTCCGTCGGCCTGGGCGCCACCGCCCCGATCTGGGGCGCGCTCGCCCACCGCTACGTCGCGGGCCACTTCGACGTGCCCCGGGGCGGGCGCCAGATCGCGCTCATCGGTGACGCCGAGCTCGACGAGGGTGCCTGCTGGGAGGCGATCGCCGACCCGATGGTGGCGCGGCTCGGCGAGGTCATGTGGGTCGTCGACCTCAACCGCCAGAGCCTGGACCGCGTCGTCCCGGACATCGCCGCGGGCCGCCTGGCGGCCATGTTCGAGGCCGCGGGCTGGCACACGGTGATGGTCAAGTACGGCCCCAAGCTGGCCGCCCGCCCCGCGCTGCGCGATCGCATCGACGCGATGCCCAACGAGGAGTACCAGCGGCTCCTGCGCGCGTACGCGCCCGAGCTGCGCCGCCGCCTGGAGGTCGACACGGACGACCTGGGCGACGAGGAGCTGCTCGCCACCTTCCGCGACCTCGGCGGCCACGACCTCGCCGCCCTCGTCGACGCCTACCGCCAGGCCGACGCGGTCCAGGACCGCCCGAGCGTCGTCTTCGCCTACACCATCAAGGGCTGGTCCCTGCCCACCGAGGGGCACCCCGCCAACCACTCCGCGCTGCTCAACCACGAGCAGTACCGCGCGCTGGCGGCCAAGCTCGGGGAGGACCCGGACGACCCCTTCCGCCCCCTCGACGGCCCGGCCGCCGACCTGTGCCGGGCCGCGGGGCAGCGGCTGGACCGCCCGGCGGCCGCGGACGTCCCGGCGCCCACGGTCCCGCCCGACCTCGGGCGCCGGCACACGGGCAAGGCCTCCACCCAGCAGGCCTTCGGCCGGTTCTTCGTCGACCTCACCCGCGAGGCGCCGGAGGTGGCCGAGCGCGTGGTCACCGTGAGCCCCGACGTGGGCACCTCCACCAACCTCGGCGGCTGGATCAACAAGGCCGGCATCTGGCATCCCGGGGACCGCATCGACTGGTTCGCCGACGACACGGACACGCTCGTGCGCTGGCGCGAGTCCGACCACGGGCGCCACATCGAGCTCGGGATCGCCGAGGTCAACCTCGTCGGCCTGCTCGGCGAGCTCGGCGCGACCTGGTCGCGCGACGGCCAGCCCCTGCTGCCCGTCGGCACGATCTACGACCCGTTCGTCGCCCGGGCGCTCGAGCC
>DATCMN010000080.1:0-19871 GCA_036563405.1 Naasia sp.
GCGCCGGCCTGGCGGCGCGACCCGCGGGACGGGCGGGCCGGGTCCCCTCTGTGGCGGCTCGTCGACTTCACGGACGACCTCGACACGGAGCAGCGCGCCGGGCTGGAGGCCGCGCTGGAGGCGTCGGGCCTGCTCGATGCGTGGGTCCGGCCGGACGGGGCGGTGCTCGACCCCGAGCGGCACGACACCGTGCTCGCGCGCGGTGCGGCCGTCGCGGGGCCGACGCTGTCGCGGGTGCTCACCGCGGACCCGCCGGGTGACGCGGGCGTCACCGCTGAGGTCGTCGGCGCGGTCCTCGACCGGATCGTGCTCGGCGCCTCCGGGGGTCCCAGCGGCACAGCGGCCCTCGGTCTCGACGGGGCGTGGCGGCTCGGTCCCCTGACCGGCCGTGCCGGGAAGCCGGTCGCCCAGTACGTCGGCGCCACCGCGCGCGCCGCCGAGCGGGTCCGCCGCCTGGCCGAGCTGGACGCGCGGCTGGCCGGGCTGGACACGGAGCGGCTGGCTGCGGCGGCCGGGGAGCAGGCGGCCCGGCATGCGGCTGGCGCCGTCGAGGCGTGGTTGTCGGCGGTGCCGTCCGCGGGGTCGCTGCTCACCGCCTGGACACTGCTCGACGAGCGGGAGTCGGTGGCGCAGGGCGCCGTGCGGCGTGCGACGGAGGCCGAGGCCGGGGCTGCGGAGGCGCGGGCGGCGGAGGGCGCGCAGCGCCGCGCCCTGACCGACCTCGCCGCCACCCACGGGCTACCGGTCGAGGCTGGTCCGCTCGCGGCCCGCCGGGAGGCGCTGCGCGAGCTCGACCGGGCCCTCGCCGCCCACGCCGAGCGGGCGGCGGCCCTGGCAGGGCGGACGGAGCGGTGGGCCGACGCCGCCGCCACCGCCGCCGAGGACGTGGCCGAGGCGGCCGAGGCGGCCGGCCGGGCCGAGGAGGCCGCCGAGCGGGCCGGCGCCACCCGGGCCGCCGCCGAGGAGCTGGAGGCCACGGTCGGGGCCGACGTGCGGGAGATCCGGCGCCGCATCGCGGACGCCGAGCGGCGCGACGGCGAGCTGGACCGCACGCTCCGGAGGGTGGGCACGCGCCTGGAGGCTCTGCTCCGCGAGGCCGGTGCGGCCGAGCGGGCCGCGGCCGATGCCGCGCAGCGGCTGGCCGAGCAGGAGCCGGCGCTGGCCGACGCGGTGACGGACCTGGGTGCGCTCGGCGACACCCCGGGCCTGCTCGACTCCGGTGGCGGCGGCCCGGAGCCCGGCGTCCTCGACCTCGCCCGCGGCTACACCGCCGCCGAGCCGGTGCCGGCCGCGGTGCTGGCGCTCGCCCGCGAGCTGGCCGCCCTCGACCCGCCGCCGCGGGTCGGCACGGAGGCCGCGGTCTGGGCGGCCTGGCAGGACGCCGCGAGCGGGCCGGCCGGCGACGTCGACCCCCGGGTCACCGAGATCGGCGGTGCGCTGGCCGTCATCGGCCGCGACGACGCCGGTGAGCACCCCGTCGGCGAGCTGGCGGCGCGGCTCGCCGCCGCGGTCGAGCGCGACGCCGAGCTGCTCACCGGCCGCGAGCGGCGGCTGTTCGAGGAGCACATCCTCGGCGACCTGGGGGAGTCGCTGCGGGCGCGCCGCCAGGAGTCCGAGGAGCTCGTCGCGGAGATGAACCGGCTGCTGCGCGGGGTCACCACCAGCCAGGGCATCGCCGTCACCCTGCGGTGGGCGCTGCGCGACGATGTCGCTGCCGACGCCCGCCGTGCCGTCGAGCTGCTCGGGCGCCCCGTCGGCGCACTGCTGCCCGACGAGCGCCGCGAGCTGCGAGACGCGCTGCACCGGCTCATCGAGGCCTCCCGCGTCGACGCCCCCGAGGACTCCTACACCGAGCACCTCACCCGGGCGCTGGACTACCGGCGCTGGTTCGCCTTCCGCATCCGCTACACCCGCCCCGAGACAGCCGGGACGTGGCACGACCTGCACCGCCGCTCGCCGCTGTCGCAGGGTGAGCAGAAGGTGGTGTGCTACCTGCCGCTGTTCGCCGCGGCGGCCGCGCACTTCAGCTCGCTGGCCGGAGCGGCGCCGCACTCGCCGCGGTTCGTGCTGCTCGACGACGCCTTTCCCAAGATCGACGTCCGGACGCACCCACTGCTGTTCGGCCTGCTCGTGCAGCTCGACCTGGACTTCGTGATCACCAGCGAGCGGCTGTGGGGCGACCATGCGGAGGTCCCGTCGCTGGCCATCTACGAGGCGCTGCGCGACCCGAACGAGCGCGGCATCGCGCAGTACCGCCACCACTGGGACGGCCAGCGGCTGCGAGCCGTCGGGTGAGCTGGGTGCACGATCCGGCGCTGCGGCGGATCTGGACGGTGCTGCGGGGGCGGTTGGAGGAGCGGGGCCTGCGCGCCGAGGGGCGGGTCGTGCTCACCGGGCTCGACTGGGCCGAGCGGCACGCGGCCTCGGCGCTGACGGGCCGCCCGGTCACGACGGCCCGCTGCACCGTCGATCTCGCCGCGCTCGACAGCGCCCTCACCGGGCGCTCCGGGCTCGGCGGGTTGCACGCGGTGCTGGAAGCGGTGACGGGCGCGCCGCTGCGCGACCGGCCCGCGGAGCGCACGCGCCGCGCCGACGACCGAGAGGCCCCGTTCGCCCTCGCCCGCGACCTGCTCCCCGACGCGCCGTGGCGTGAGGAGTGGCTCGACGGCGTCCGGCGCGCGGGCCTGCTCACCCGCTCCCGCGACGCCGCCGCGGCCGTCCGCACGGCGGTGGCGGTGCTCGCCCGGCTGGGCCAGCCGGGCGGCGGGTCCGGCGACCGGTCGCGCACGGAGCTGGCCGCCGCCGTCGCCGGGCACGCCCACGCCCTCGACGAGGGCCGCACCGTCACCGCGTTGGTCCTGCGCGCGCTCGCCGCCCGCCGCGGCGAGCCGCCCCCGACGGGCCCCGCCGCGCGTCGCGAGCTGTGGGAGTGGGCGGGCGTCCAGGTCGATGCTGTGTCCACCACCTGCCTCACCGTCGGGCTGCGCGGCACGGGCGGCCCGACCGCGCGTCGGCTGGCGCTGGCCACCGACGTCGGCGACCCCGTGCACCTCACCGGCTGGGACCTGCGGCGGCTCACCCTGACCGCGCCGGAGCGGGTGCTGGTGTGCGAGAACCCGCGGGTGCTGGAGGCCGTCGCCGAGCGCCACGGCGCACGGCACCCGGTCGTCTGCACGAGCGGGCGCCCCACGCTGGTCGTGCTCGACGTCCTCGACGCACTGGCCGGTGCGGAGCTGCGCTACCACGGCGACTTCGACTGGCCGGGCATCGCGATCGCCAACCGCCTCGTCGCCGACGCCGGCGTGCGACCGTGGCGGATGCGGTCCGCCGACTACGAGAGCGCGGCGGGCCCCGGGCTGCCGCTCATCGGGGATCCGGTCGAACCGGTGTGGGACGCCGAGCTCGGCGCGGCCATGCGCCACCACGGCGTCGCGGTGCACGAGGAGGCGGTCCTGCCCGTCCTGCTCGACGCGCTGGCGTGACCCGTCATCCGCCGACGGCCCCGCCGAGGACGTAGCCGCGCCGCAGCAGGCCCGCCGGACCCGCCGGCGGTCAGCTGCCCCTTGATCGCCTCGACGCGGCTGACCTCGTCGAGCGGGGCGTGCTGCGGCCAGCGCCGCCAGATGTCGCGAACGATCTCGTGGGCGGGCTGCTCCAGTGCCCGCCGACCGGCCGCCGTCAGCTCGAGGCGTGCGCTCGACGGCGGCCAGCCCGCCGCGCTGCAGCGGCATCGGCCGGGCGGCGGCGGTGACCACGGTGGTACGGGTCGACGCGCCGACGAGCGAGGTGGTCGTCGCCGCGGACGGGCGGCAGGTGGTCGTCGAGCACCGCAGCCTGCCGTCGCGGGTCAGGGCGAGAACGGTACGCAGGTCGGCCAGCGCGTCGGCCTCGGCCAGCCGGGTCGTCGTGGCGTCCGCGCGCGGTACCCTCCCGTTCGCTCCGCCCGGCGCGGAACGGCTCCACGCCCACCTCCGCACGGCGCGACGAGTTCTCCCGTTCGGCCCCGCGACGACCCGCGGGCAGCGCACTATCGCGCCCGTGACGACCTACGCCTACGACCCGGCCACCACGAGCCTGATCGCCACCTGGAGCAGCGGGATCGGCGCGGTCGCGCGGCCCGTCGCCCGCCTGCACGCGCGCACCCCGGTGCGCTCCGGGATGCACCTGGCGCAGGCGCTCACGGACCTGTCGAGCACGTCGTGGCTCTGCTACTCCGATCCGGGGCTCGTCGACCTCGATCCCGGGCCGGCCCTGCGAGCCCTGCGCCGGCCGCACCTGCCCGAGGGGAATCTGCTGTACCAGGAGGCCGACGACGTGCTGGACGCCGCACATCACGCGGGCCGCGCCGTCGCGGCCGTCGGCAGCGCCGGCGTGCTGCGGGCGGTGCTCGCCGACGTCGATGCAGAGTTCGACGCGGTGCGTCGTGCCCTGGACGGTGACCTCACCGGTCGCGCACGGCAGGCCGCCGTGCTGAACCGGCTCGACGTGCACCCGGCGCAGGTCGCGCTGGCCGACCGCCACCTGTACGACGTCCCGATGGGCAACGAGGCGCTGTTCGACGAGGTCGACCCGACCGCCGCGAGCGTGGCGGCGGCGCACTGGCTGCGGGCCGCCGTCGACGCGACGCTGCCGGACGGCGACCCGGTGCCGGCGCTGCGTCCTGCCGCGACGGCCGAGGGGGTCAGTCTGGCTGCGGCCGCCGTCGTGCTGGGGGCGATGGCGGAGGGTGTTGCGCCGCTGATCGTGGTGCAGGACCTCGTGCGGGCCGCCCGGATGGCTGCACGCGGGTGGATGCTGTCGGGTCCGGCCGACGAGCCCCAGGTGACGCTGCTCGACCCGGAACGTCCGTCCCGCGCCCTGCTGTCCGGTCTGACCCGGGCGATCCAGGTGTGCTTCCTGACGCACGTGGAGCGGTGTGACCCGACCGAGGTCGACGGCGACGGCGAGTGGCCGGACCTGGTGCGTGACCGCTTCGACGACCTCGTGCGGGCGGAGGCGCGGCGGTGTGCGGACCGGTTGGTGGCCGGCGCCGCGGATCCGCAGGCGCCGGGCTGACGTCGCCGCATCGTCGTCCCGGCCCCGACCGCGCCCGGCCCGGTCCTACCGCCGATCACCGGAGGCCGTCACCGCTGCGGCGGGGGTCGTACCCGCGCGCCACGCCGCAGGGCTCACGCCGTGCTCGCGGCGGAACACCCGCGCGAAGTAGCCGGGGTCGGGCACACCCACGGCCCGCCCGACGGCGGCGACCGGGGCATCGGTCGTCGCGAGCAGGCGGCGGGCCTCCAGCATCCGCCGCTCGGTGATCCACTCCAGCACGGTCCGGCCGGTGCGCCCGCGCACCCGGGTGGTCAGGTGGCCGGGGGTGAGCCCGACCGCGGCGGCCACGTCACGCAGCGACAGCGGCCCGGTGTAGCGCCGCTCGATCACCGCGAAGACCTCGCCGAGCAGCGGTTCGCGGTTGAGGTGCAGGTCGGCGACGACGCCGTCGGCGAGGCGGGCGACGTCCACCAGCAGCAGCGTGAGGTGGGCGGTGGCGGCGGGGAGGTGGCCGTCGCGGCGCTCGCGCAGCTCGGCGTCCAGGCGCGCGAACCGGTCCTCGAACGACGCGCGGTCCCCGGCCGGGACGGCCAGCCGGGTGACACCGGACGGGCGGCCGCCGACGAACGGCGCCAGCAGCGGGTGGGTGCGCCAGGCCAGCGCGGTGTGCGCCCCGAGCACTTCGGGGTCGAACAGCACGGACCACCCGACGACGCCGCGCAGCTCCGCCGCACTGAACCCGAGCGACGCCGCCCCGACGACGTCGCCCGGCGCGACGACGAACACCGCGTCCTCCACGAGGCCGACGACGAAGAAGTCGTGGATGTGGTCGCCGTCCGGCAGCGGCTTGTGCGCGTGATCCATGCGGCGCACGACGACGCGCGGCCCCGCGGGCAGGCGGTGGACGGGGAGCCGGGGCACCGAAGGATCGTCCCACTATCGCCGAGCATCGAGCACCCCGGCAGCTCATGGGCCCGGCAGGATCGGGGCATGAGCCACGCATCCTCCGACCACCGACACTTCCTCCCCGCTCTGGGCGAGCACCGCCCCGTCGCCCTCTACGACGTGCTCGCCCGGCTCGCCGGCGCCTCCCGGATGTACGCAGCGGTCGCCGGGACGGCCGCGGTCGGACCCGGGGCGACCGTCGTCGACGTCGGCTGCGGGAGCGGTGCGCTGCTGCGCCGGGTCGGTCGCGATCACCCCGACGTGCACCTGCTCGGCGTCGACCCGGACGAGCGGATGCTCCGCACGGCCCGGCGCAAGGCCGCCCGCAGCCGCGACCGGTCCGTCCGAGAGGCGCGCTTCGAGCGCGGCTACGCCCAGGAGGTCCCGGCCGGGGACGGCACAGTGGACCGGGTGCTCTCCTCGCTGATGTTCCACCACCTCGACGCCGAGGGGCGGACCGCCATGCTCGCCGAGGTCCGCCGGGTCCTGCGGCCCGGCGGCGCGCTGGTGCTCGCCGACTTCGACGGCGGCGACCCGCACCGCCGCCGCTCCCCGATGCACGCGTTCAGCCCGGGCGACCTGCAGGACCTGCTCACCGGCGCCGGTCTCGCGGTGCGGTCGGAGCGGCGCGTGCGGACCCTCTTCGGCCGGGTGGTGGTGCTCGGGGCGGAACCGGTCTGAGGGCATGCTGGGCCGGTGCGGCTGACCTCCTCCGACATCGGCGCCTGGCTCGTCACCTGCAACCCCCGCGAGTTCGCCGAGATGCTCCCGCGGCTGCGGGCCGGGGAGCGGGTGGACGGCTGGTGCGTCCGCCCGACCTACCGCCTCGACCTCATCGCCCCCGACCAGCCCGCCCTCCTGCTGGTGTCCGGCCCGCGCGGGGCGACGCCGGAACCCGGGATCTGGATGCGGGGCCGGATGACGGGCGAGCTCGACCACGGCGGCCACCGCCCGCGCGCCGGCCTCGCCCTCGCGCTGCTCGACGCCCCGCTGCCGCGGGAGGTGCTGCGCGCCGACCCCCGCACCGCCCGGATGGAGGTGCTGCGCTCGGCGCAGACGAGCAACCCGTCGGTCGTCCTGCCGGCGGAGTGGGCGGCGATCGAAGGCCTGCTGGCGGGAGGCGTGGTCGGGGCGCCCGCCGGCCCCGGTGGCTCGCGGAGGGCCTGACGGGAGCGAGTGCTCCGCCCGCTGCGCGACGACCATCGCTCCCACCCGACCCGGTGACGCCCGGTCACGGGTCGAGCAGGGCCAGCAGGTCGGGGTCGGCCCCCGGCACCGCGCGCAGGACGGCGGCGAGCTCGGCCCACTCACCGGCGAGGCGGAGCTCGGCGCAGACCGCGGCGAGGGCGGGGTCCAGCGGCACGCTCGCGAGCAGCTCGTCGGCGGCGTAGCCGGGGCGCCCGGCGACGAGGTCGGCGACCGTCGGCGGGGACGGGGTGCGGTCGGGGTTGCGCACCACCCCCGGCCCGTCGATGGGGAACGCCGCCCGCACGCCCCCGTCGCCGCCCAGGAGGACCACGATCCGCACGCCCTCGCGGACGCCGACGGCGCGCCACACCCCGCTGGGCAGGCGGGTCGGCGTCTCGTCGGGGAAGCGCGCGACGTCGAGGAACCGCTCGACGATCTGCTCCCGCGACCACGACGCCGGGAACTCCGTCGCCCCGCGGCGCCCGGTGCCGGGGGCGTGCCCGCCGCCGGTCATCGCCGGTCCAGGCGGGCGAGGATCGCATCGCGGTCGTTGAGGTGGTCGCAGCCGTGGACGGGGAGGTCGAAGGAGCGGAGCAGCCGGGTGATCAGCCGGCGCTCGTCGGGGGTCAGGAGCCCCGGCCGTTGCGCGGCGAGCACCGCGGCGACGTCGGCGACCACGTCGATCTCGCCGGCGACGGCGAGTTCGCTCAGGGCCTCGAACTGCGCTGCGGTGACGTGCCCCCGCAACGCGGGCAGCACCCCCACGCCGTTGGTGTACACGCAGGTGATCAGCAGCTCGGTGGCTCCAGGGCGCTCGTGATCGACGTACCAGGGCCGTGACCGCTCGCGGCGAGGACGGACGGGGACCACCGCGGTGACGTCGTCGTCGGCCGTCAGGACACCGACACCGATCGGCTCGGGTGGTGCGGCCGTCCACTCCATGCCGTTGGGAAGGACAGTGGGGGAGAGCGCGGGGTCCGCCCGCACCGTACGGGCGGCGGCGCGCACGGCCTCGTGCGTCCAGCCCGGGGGGAAGCAGGTGCTGCACGTGCCTCGTGCGGTCGCCACGTGGCCTCCGCGCAGGGGCGGTAGGCCGCGGCGCCGCAGCGGACCCCCCTCGTGGTCCAGGAGCGCGGCGATCCCGGACGGGTCCGCGAGGGTGGGCAGGTGCCGGTCGTACACGGGGCGCAGCGTCACGAGCGTCTGGGCGAGCGCACTGTGCGTCTCGAACCGCAGCGGCGGCCGGTGGGAGATCAGGATGCGCAGCAGGTTGTCGAGACCGAACTTCTCCTCGCCGACGGACAAGAACTCGCGGACGAACTTCAGCTCGACGTCCGGATCGAGGAGGGCGACCTCCTCGACCACGCGATCGAGTCCGTCGCGGAGCCGGGCCGATCCCGCCATGTCGTGTCCTCCTACTGCGTCAGGGGTTGTGAACGATGCCCGGACCTTCGAGCGGATACGCAGTCACGATCGTTCCGTACCTGTCGACGGCGACCTTGATCAGAAGGCCGTCGACCCGCTTCTCGATGTTCCAGTTCCCGCTCTCGGTGTTGAACTCGATCCGGTCGGGCGCGCGTGCGGCGGCCATCACCGCCGTCAGGGCGCGGTCGTCGCTCCACACGGCCGGGAACTCCGACTTGCCTGCGGCCCCCCTCCCGGCGCCGTGCCCGCCTCCTCTGCCGTCACCGTCGAGGATGTAGGCCCGACGGTCCTCGGTGAGGTGCACCTCGTCGGGTCCGGGTACGTGGATGTCCTCCGGACCGTCGACGTCGTCCCAGGCGCTGCCGGTCAGCCCCAGGCCGAGGACCTCGCCGACGTCCTGCAACCCCACCTCGACCGCCGGCTGAGGGGGCGGTCGCGCAGCCAGGCCGTGGAGGTGGGCGAGGTCGATGCAGCGCAGTTCGGCGACGAGCCGGTCGACGTCCTCCAGGTAGAAGTAGCGGTAGCCGTCGAGCAGCTTCGTGGCGAGCGCGGCTTTACCGACCTCGAGGATCGCGACGGTGGCGCCGCGAGTGAACCGGCCGAGGAGGTGGGCGGGTAGCTCGACGTGGGCGAGGTCCTCCGACGCCTCCAGCGCGGCCCGTCCCATCTCCTCCCGGCTGGCCTCGATCGCGGCGGCGAGGGCGACGCAGGCGAGCCCGAGCTGCTGGGCGCAGGCGGAGGTGACGTTGAACAGCGGATCAGTGGCGCACCACTGGTAGTGCCGCTCCCAGTAGGCGGCGATGGCGGAGAAGGTGGCGCCGGAGTTCGCTCCGGTCAACGAACTGAACGCGGCATCGGCGCTGCGGGCGGTGGCATCGGCTCTGTCGGCGAGCCCGCTCCAGACGGCCCCCGCGGTCCGCAGGGCGTCGGGGTCACCGCCGGGCCAGTAGGCGGCGAGCTCCGTGGGGACGGCAGGGCCGAGCGGACCGGTGCTCGACGGTGGCGGCTCCGGCGACGGGTCCGGGGCCGGGGCGCTGGGGATGCGATCGCCCGGGTCGCCACCGGACGCCGCGTCGGCGTCGAGGTAGCCGTTGCCGGTGGCGACCAGCTTGTCCGCGATGTCGGCGAACGTCGCCGCCGCCGTGGCGTGCACGGCCCAGACCGCGGTGGCGAGCCGGTCGAACAGGTCGCGCCAGCCGGCCAGGACCGGGTCGTCACCGGCCATGCCGGCGTGCGGCGCCAGACCGGCCGCGGCGGTGTCGAGCGCCGCCACCGCATCGGTGTGGAGGCGGGAGAAGGTGTGCGCGGACACGGCGAGGTCGTCGATCGTCACCGAGAAGCCGCCGGACACGGGGGTCACGGTGGACGGTGGGACGCTCGGCCGGGGCCGAACCGGACCGCTTCACCCGGACGGCAGGATGTGATCGTCCAGCATCATGCTCCGCGACGAACGGAGTGGATCGTGTCACAAGACCTGCAGGCGATCGGCGAGCAGCTGGTCGGCCGTGTGATCGAACTCGGGATCAACGGCGGTGGGCCGCTCAAGGGAGCCGTGCCGATCGCTGATGAGCACCTGATGGGCGCCGGCGGCGACCGGGAGGAGGCAATCAGGCGTTTGATCGCCACTCACGTGCGGCTGGCGGCGGCATCGGGGTTCGTAACCGGACTGGGTGGTGTGGCAACCCTGCCCGTGATGGTGCCGGCCGCGATGGCCGGGCTGTACATCATCGCGACGCGCATGGCCGCGGGCGTCGCGCACCTGCGCGGGTACGACGTCCGCAGCGAAGAGGTCCGCAGCGCCATCCTGATCGCCCTGCTCGGCAGTGCTGGAGTGGCGACGCTCAAGAAGGCGGGGGTGGAGATCGGCAGGAAGTCGACGGCCGCGGCGCTGCACAAGCTGCCCGGGCGTGTGCTCGTCGAGCTCAACAAGAAGGTCGGGTACCGCCTCGTCACCAAGGCCGGCGAGAAGGGCATCGTCAACCTGGGCAAGCTCGTCCCGCTGGTCGGCGGGCCGATCGGCGCCACCGTCGACGGCGTCAGCTGCCGCACCATCGCGACCTACGTCATGCGGACGTTCCCCGAGCGCTTCGGCGGAGCGGTCGTTGTGGAGGGAGAGGTGGTCCCCGAGCCGTAGGACTGGCTGGCGTCGGCGGCCGATCGGCGGCAGGGTGTTACCTCGTGTGGACGACGCGTAACGCGTTCTGCTGGAACGCCGATGGTCCACCGCAGGCGAACGGCGGGGGGACGACGGCATGGCGAAGTTGAGCGCGATCCTGGATCAGATCGACGCCGGGACGATGCTCCTCCCGGAGTTCCAGCGCGGGTACGTGTGGAACCGCGACCAGGTGCGCGGTCTCATGCGGTCGCTGTACCGCGGTTACCCCGTCGGCGCGCTGCTCGTGTGGGAGACGGACACGACCGGTCAGGCCGTTCGCGGTGGCGTGAGCGGTGGGAACCGGTCGTTGCTGCTCGACGGGCAGCAGCGCGTCACTACGCTCTACGGCGTCGTCCGTGGCCGGCCTCCCGCGTTCTTCGAGGGTGACTCCGGTGCGTTCTCCGGCCTGCGGTTCAACGTCGAGGACGAGACCTTCGAGTTCTACGGTCCGGTCAAGATGAAGGATGATCCACGCTGGATCGACGTCACGGCTCTGTTCGTCGAGGGCACCGGTCCTGTCTACGCGGCACTGGCAGCTCATCCCGAGACCCAGCCGCGCTTCCCCGAGTTCGTCGATCGCGTGCAGATGCTGCGCAACGTGCTCGAACGCGTCTTCCACATCGAGTCCATCACGGGAGCCGACAAGACCGTCGACGTGGTCGTCGACATCTTCAACCGCGTCAACTCCGGCGGCACCAAGCTCTCGAAGGGCGATCTCGCGCTCGCCCGCATCTGCTCGGAGTGGGCCGACGCCCGCCCCACGATGCGGCGCAACATCGAACGCTGGGCCGAACGGGACCTGCGCTTCACACCCGACTGGCTGCTGCGCAACGTCAACGCCGTCGCCACGGGCCGCGCTCCGTTCGCCGCGCTGGAGGGTGTGTCTGCAGCCGACTTCCAGGACGCGCTCTTCAAGACGCTGCACAACGTCGATCACCTGCTGGACCTGCTGTCCTCGCGCCTCGGCCTGGATCACGACCGCGTGCTGTTCGGGTCGTACGCCATCCCGGTGCTGGTCCGGGCGCTGCACGCTCGGGACGGTCGGTTCGCTGACCAGGCCGAGGCCGACCGAGCCCTGTGCTGGTACGTGCACGCCGCTGTGCGCGGGCGGTACGCCGCCGCCGGCGAGACGACGCTCAACAAGGACCTCGAGACGGTCGATCGCGAGGGCATCGACGGCGTCATCGCGAGCCTGCGCCGCACGCGCAAGGGCAGCCTGACGATCGACCCGCAGGACTTCGACGGAGCCGGTCGCGGCGCGCGCTCCTACGCCCTCCTCTACCTGGTGTCGCGGACCGGTGGGGCCCGCGACTTGATCAGCGGCCGCGTGCTCGGTGACGACACCGGGGCGATCGAGGTCCACGAGATCTTCCCTCGTGCCCTGCTCACCAAGCAGGGCTACTCCCGTGCTGAGATCAACTCGGTGGCGAACTACGTGTTCGTGACGCCTTCGACGGCCACCGCCCTGGCCCGCCGGGAGCCAGGGGAGTACCTGCCCGCCCTCGACGCCGACACGCGCACGTCGCAGTGGATCCCCGACGGTCCTTGGCGGATCGACCGCTACCGCCAGTTCCTCACTGCCCGCCGCAAGGTCCTCGCCGCCGCCGCGAACGAGTTCCTCGGCGACCTCATGTCCGGGACGCTCGCGCCCGACCGTGTCCTCGCTCCGGTCGCCGTCACCGAGGAGGCGGCCGAGCCGGACGCTCGCTCCGCTCAGATCAGCGCCCTGGTCGAGGAGCTGTCCGGCCTCGGCTACGGCCGTCCGCTGCGCGACGAGGAGATCACGGACGCCGAGACCGGGCGCGTCCTCGCCGTGGCCGAGGCCTTCTGGCCCGAGGGTCTGCAGGCCGGGCAGGGCAAGCCGGTCGTGCTGGAGCTCGACCCGGACGAAGCCGACGTCCCGCGCCTCACCGAGCTCGGCTGCGAGGTGTTCACCTCGGTCGACGCTCTGCGCGGCTACGTCCAGCGGCTGGGTGAGGTCGCGTCCGGGAAGCGCGAAGCGGGCAGCGGCTTGGCTGACCCGGACGCTAGCGAGGAACTCGTGATCCCGGCGGGCACGTTCGATGCCGCGCTGTTCGCCCTGGTCGAGCGTTGCCGAGCCGAGGTCGACTACCACCCTCTCCAGCTGAAGGAGATGGCGCACCAGCACGGGGCGGTCGGTGCGGTCCGGCGGCTGGTCAGCGCCCCGACGCCCAGCGACGGTTTCGTCAGGTTGTGGGACGCGGGACGGCTCGACCTCACGGTCGAGGCTCTGGTGCTCCGGTACCCGTCGCTGTTCTCCGAGGACGAGCTCAGCGCAGCTCGACGCCGACTGGACGACGTGGCATGAGCGCTGACCGGGCTGCTGTCCGCTGCACCACCGACGCCGGGAAGGGCACGTGACGGAGCGATCACCGAGCGAGGCACAGGGCCGGGTCGTCCGGGAGGCCGTCGCGCAGTGGCGCGATGGCCTCGTCAACCTGTCGCGCAGCAACCGCCTGCTCCACTTCCGACCACGGAAGACGAGCGCCGTGGAGATCGTCGATACCGACAGCTCAGCGATCGTCCGAGGGCTGGTCGCGGGAACGGTCTTCGCGTTCCGCGGCGCGGCGGTGAGCCTGGACAAGGCCGATCCGGACACCGAGGACCAGCCCGTGACGAGCGGGCGGGGCCGCGCGCGGACGGGCGTGCTGGACACCGCCACGGGCGGCAAGGAGTTGAGCGGCGCGCTGCGCAATCTGCTGCGCCGATCCCACCAGGAGTACCTCGACCGCGGGCTGCGCATCCTCTATCTCGCCATCGGCAGCCTCGAGTGGACCGATGACACCGGAACTGCGTACTCGAGCCCGCTCCTCCTCGTACCGGTCGAGCTCGAGAGCCCGGGCCCGCGGCGGCTGCCGCACCTGCGGGCGGCGGAGGACGACGCCGTCATGAACCCGGCGCTCGCCCTCCAGCTGAGCGAGTCGGACGTCACCCTGTCGACCATCGGTGACCTCGACGAGATCGACCCGGCACAGGTCCTCGCGCAGGTCCGTGATGCCGTGGCCGGACGCCGCGGGTGGCGGGTCCTCGACGGGGTCGTCCTGTCGTACTTCACCTTCGCGAAGGAGGCGATGTACCGCGACCTGCTCGACAACGAGGACCGCATCGCCTCCCATCCGGCGATCGTCGCGCTGGCCGCCGGCGGTCGGGGGGAGGCCGTCGGGAACTTCGGCTTCGACGAGATCCCTGACGAGGACGTCGATCGCCTGGCGCCGGCCGACGGCACACCCCTGGTGCTCGACGCCGACTCCTCGCAGCGTGCGTGCATCGCCGCTGCCGTCGAGGGCCGCTCGTTCGTGATGGACGGTCCTCCGGGGACCGGCAAGTCGCAGACGATCGCCAACATGATCGGCGCGCTGCTGCACGCCGGCCGCACCGTCCTGTTCGTCTCGGAGAAGGCCGCGGCCCTCGACGTCGTGCGCAACCGCCTCACCGACGTCGGGCTGGGCTCCTACTTGCTGGAGCTGCACTCGAGCAAGGCGACGCGGAAGGAGGTCGCCTCGGAACTCGGTCGTGCCCTCGACATGCGGCCGGTGGTTCCGAGGGGGATGAGCTCGGTCGGTGTCGAGCAGCTGCGCCGGCGTCAGCGCGAGCTCAACGCGTACGCGGCCGCCATGAACGAGCCGCGCGAGCCGCTCGGTGAGTCGCTGCACACGGTCATCGGTCGGGTCGCGGAGCTGGTCGAGACCCCGGCAGCGCCCTCGACCGGTCACCCCGTGGAGGGGCTGACACCAGCACTGCTCGGCGACATCCGACGGGCAGCGAGCGCGTTGTCCGAGGTGTGGCGGCCCGCCCTCCAGGGGTCGAGCTTCCTTTGGCGCGAGGTGCGCGAACACCGGGCGATGTCGGCTCGGCTGCAGACCGCTGTCCGCGCGCTCGACGACGTGGACGAGGCGATCACCGCCGACCGGCCGGCTGCCGACGCCTTCGGTCTCGCCGAGCTCGCCGATGCCGAGCGGCTGGCGTCGCTGCTCGAGCACTACGCGGACCGGCCGCAGTGCATTCCGGAGCACTGGGTCGCGGGCGGCTCCCTCGAGGACATCGACCGTGCCGTCGCGCAGCTGCAGCACGAACTGCAGGAGCTGCGAGGTCTCCAGGCCGACGTGACCGCTGCTGCGGGTGTGGCGTGGCACGATCTGCCCGCTGTCGACGGCCCCGCTGCGCTCGACCTGCGCCGCCTGGCCGACGTGGACCCGTCGCCCCTCCCCGTCGATCAGCTGACCGTCACCAGGATCGACGAGCTCGCCACCCGGCTCAGGACCGACCACACCACCCTGACCGAGGCGCGGGAGGCGCTCGCCACCGCCGCAGCCCTGCTCCGCCTGCCGCCGCCGCGCACCTTCGACGACGCTGACCGCCTGCTCGTCGTGGCTGGAGCTGCTCATGACGATGAGCGTGCTGAGGCCGCGTGGTTCTCGGCTCGGGGGCGTACTGCAGCGGGTGCGGCTCTCGACCACCTGGTGTTCGTCCGGCGCGTGCTCGACGAGGCCGAGGCGTCTGCGCGCCGCTTCTACGACCCGAGCGCGCTGGACGTCGACGTGGTGGCCCTCGACGAGCGGTTCTGCACCCAGCACACGGGGTTGCGCAAGCTGTCCGGGGCCTACCGCAAGGACAAGGCCGTCGTCGCCGAGTTCACCCTCGACGGTGTCGCACCGGCCGACGCTCAGCGGAACCTCCCGCTCGTCGCGGCGTGGCAGCAGGCTCTGGGCGCGTTCCAGGCCGCGGCGCCGGCGCACGCCCGCGATCTCGGTGCGTACTACCGAGGACGAGCCACCGACGCGGACCAGGTCGCTCGCGTGCTCGGGCGGGCAGCACGGATCGTCGACGGCTGCGGGGAGGGGGACCTCACGGGTGTCGCCCAGCAGCTCGGTCGGGGGGCAGTCACGGCGCCGGCCCTGGTGCACGCCGAACGGACAGCGGCGTCGGCGCTCGGTCGGTGGCGGAGCGCCCTGGTCCAGGTCAGCGAGCTGGGACCGCGACCGGCGCTCCTGACCGGAACCATCGATGCCGCGCTCATCTGGATCGACGTCCATCGGACGGTCCTGTCGCTGTGCCGCGATGTGGTCGCCGCGGTCGACGAAGCGACCGACCGGTCCTGGACCGTCCGCGACGCCCGCGGCATCCTCGAGCGGCGGGGAACGGTCGAACGGGCGCTGGCGAACTTCGACGCCCGGGCCGCGGTGCACCGCGCGGCGTGCGGCGATCTCTTCGGTCACACCGACACCGACCTCGATGCGCTGCAGAGCGCCCTCGACTGGATGCGCCGGCTGCAGGTCCTGGTCGGTGGCCCGCTGGCGCCCTCGCAGGTGCAGACCCTCGCCCGGAGCGGCAACGGTGCCACACTCCGCTCCGCTGCAGCACGCTGGCGCGCGGCGCGGGTCGACGTCGTCGACGCCTTCGCGCCGTCGCGGCATGCTGAGCTGGCCGACGACTTCGCTGAGGTCGACGACGCCCGCGCTCTGCTGTCGGCGCTGCTCGACGACTCGTCCGGTCAGGACGAGTGGATGACGTACCAGGAGCACCGCCACGAGCTGACACACCACGGCCTTAATGAGGCCATCGCCTTCTGCGTGCGTGAGCAGCTGCCGGCGACGGTGGTTCCCGATGTGATCGAGAAAGCCGTGCTGACCGAGTGGATCGACCACCACCTCGGGACCGATCCCGCACTGCGGAGCAGCGTTCGGGCCCAGACCCAGGACGGCGCGATCGCGGAGTTCCGCGACCTCGACCGGCAGGTCATCGCGGGCGCCGTTGGATCGATCATCGACACGTGCAATGCCCGCCGCCCCCGCACCATCACCCCCCAGGCCGGCGTGATCCGGCGGGAGGCGGAGAAGAAGCGCAAGCACATGCCGGTGCGGGACCTCCTCCAGCGGTCGCGCGACGTCACTCAGGCGATCAAGCCGTGCTTCATGATGTCGCCGCTGGCCGTCAGCCAGTACCTGTCGCCGGATCTGACGTTCGACGTCGTCATCTTCGACGAAGCGAGCCAGGTCGCGCCGATGGACGCGATCAACTGCATCTACCGCGGACGGTCCCTGATCACCGCGGGCGATCCGAAGCAGCTTCCGCCCACCGCGTTCTTCGCGGCCGGGAACGACGACGGCGACGAGTGGGTCGACGACGCCGACGACGCCAAGGACTTCGAGTCCATCCTGGACCTCGCGAAATCCTCCGGTGCCTTCCGCAACCTGACGCTGCGCTGGCACTACCGGTCCCGGCACGAGTCGCTCATCGCGTTCTCCAACGCGTCGTTCTACGAGGGCCGGCTCATCACGTTCCCGGGCGCGGAGCACAAGGGCCCGGACGTGGGCGTCGAGCTGATCCCGGTCCAGGGCGTCTACCGCCGGGGCTCGTCGAGGGACAACCCGGTCGAGGCGCAGGTGGTGGCTCAGCGCGTACTGCACCACTACGACACCCGACCGAAGCGTTCGGTCGGTGTCGTCACCTTCTCCGAGGCCCAGGCCACGGCGATCGAGGCCGCGCTGGAGCAGGCCCGGAAGGAGCGGCCCGACCTCGACGAGCACTTCACCGAGGACCGGCTCGACGGCTTCTTCGTGAAGAACCTCGAGTCCGTGCAGGGCGACGAGCGCGACGTCATGATCTTCTCGATCGGCTACGGACCCGACGAGAACGGCAAGACCACGATGACGTTCGGACCGCTCAACAAGTCCGGCGGCTGGCGGCGGCTCAACGTGGCGATCACCCGGGCCCGGTACCGCAACGAGATCGTCTCCTCGCTCGGCGCCGGCGACATCACCGCCTCCGCCACGAACGAGGGCGTTCGGCACCTGCGCCGCTACCTGGACTTCGCCGAGCGCGGGCCGGCGGCGCTCGCCCTCGACACCAGCACCGGTGGCGATGCGGAATCGCCGTTCGAGGAGTCGGTGATCCGGACGATCCGGTCGTGGGGTTACGACGTCACGCCACAGGTCGGCACAGCCGGCTACCGGATCGACATGGCGGTCCACCACCCCGATCAGCCGGGCGTGTTCGTGCTGGGGGTGGAGTGCGACGGGGCGCAGTACCACTCGTCGCGGGTAGCGCGCGACCGCGACCGGTTGCGCGACCAGGTCCTCGTCGGGCTCGGGTGGCGGCTGCACCGCATCTGGGGCACCGCCTGGTACCGGGACCGACCGGGGACGGAACGACGGCTGATCGAGGCGATCGAGAAGGCGGTGCGGGCCCCGGTCCGTGGGGTGTTCGGCGGTGCCGAGGAACCTCCCGCCCTCGGGCGGGTGGCGGTCGATGTCGAGCCCGCGGAGTTCGCGGCGGTGCCGGATTGGACCGTGCCGTACGGCGTGGCGAGCATCGGCCACCGTCCCCGCTGGACAGAACCGCACGATCCCGCCATCCGGCCCGCGATGCGAGAGGCGATCGAAGCGATCGTGCGGACGGAGTCGCCGGTTCACATCGATGTCGTGCACCAGCGGTTCCGGCAGGGTTGGAACATCGGTCAGATCGGTTCCCGCATCCGAGCCAACATCGATGCCGCGGTGCGGGTGGCCGACGTCCGTCGCGACGGCAACTGGTTGCGCGCTATCGGCGAGGATACGGTGACCGTCCGGACCCCGGTTGACGACTGCCGCCGGACGGTCGACCAGATCCACCCGTCCGAACTGCAGGCCGCGCTGTTCCAGCTGGTCCGTGACGCAGGTGGCGTCGGGTCGGACGAGCTCAGCGTCGCCGCTTCCCGGCTGTTCGGGTGGAACCGGCGGGGCCACGACATCACCGACCGCCTCGACGCGATGCTGCGGCACCTGGTGAAAGTGGGCCGGCTCGTCCGCGCCGGCAACGGCGAACTGAGACTGGCGGGGGACTAACATGGGACAGGGCGCCGAGGGCCTGGGCAGCCAGGTGAAGGCACTGCTCGAGGGCAGATTGGTCATCCCCTCGATCCAGCGGGGCTATGTGTGGCGGCGCTCGCAGGTGCCGTACCTCCTCGATTCGCTGTACCGCGGCTATCCGGTCGGGGCCCTTCTGATCTGGAAGACCACGCTCGACGTCCCGCTGCGCCCAGCGGCTGTTCTGCAGCGCACCCCGGTGTGGGGCCACCCCGCCGTCCTGCTGGACGGGCAGCAGCGGCTCACGTCGCTGGCCAAGGTGATGCAGCCGGACGCGGTGAAGGGCGGTGCCCTGGACGTCCGTTTCAACCTGCGGGACGAGACGTTCCTCAACCCGAGTGCCGTCCAACGCCGGGACCCGCTCCTGGTGGCCGTAAGCGCGATCCTGCAGGAGGCGCCGCAGTTCTTCTCGATCCTGGCGGACGCGGGCGTGCAGCCCGGACAACCCGAGTTCGACCACTTCTACGCGCGGCTGATGCGCGTGCACGCGATCCGGAAGTACCCGCTGCCCATCCTGACGGTCGAGTCGGACGACTACGAGGAGGTCGCCGACATCTTCGCCCGGGTCAACCAGGGCGGGCGACGGTTGTCGAAGGGCGACCTCGTCTACAGCGCGATCGCGGCACGATGGTCCGAGGGACTGGACACCATCGAGGCGTTCCGGGCGAAGCTCGACGAGCGCAACTTCGCCCTCGACCGCGAGGCGATCCTGCGGTTGACCGGCCTGCTCGCCGGCAGCGGCGCGCAGGCGATCAAGCTCATCGGCAAGCAGGTCACCGGCGATGATCTCAAGAAGGCGTGGCAGGACACGGAGGACGCGCTCGGCCGGGCCGTCGACTTCCTCACCGGTGAGTGCTCGATCCCCCGAGCAGCCGCGCTCACCTCGCCGAACGTCGCCGTCATCCCGGCGTACTTCCTGCACCTGCGCAAGGGAGCCATGACGGCGGCGGAGTCGGCCGGCCTCCGCCGATGGGTGTACACCGCGATGGCGTTCAGCCACTACTCCAGCCAGGTCGAGACCAAGCTCGACGCCGAGGCCCGGGTCGTGGAGCGCAACGGCCCCGGAGTGTTCGACGAGCTCATCCGCCGGGCGTCCGGCCCTCGTTCGGTGGACACCCCGCTCGCACCGGAGGACCTTGAACACCGGTCCTCCAGCTCGCCGCTGTTCACCCTGCTCTACATCGCCGCGCTCCGGGCAGGGGCGAAGGACTGGCACAGCAACGCCGCCCTGACCGCCCTCCCGATGACCTCGACCA
>DATCMN010000084.1:0-1869 GCA_036563405.1 Naasia sp.
ACGCGCGAGCCGTACGCGAGCGCCACCGACTTCTCGAAGGGCGTGACGCCCTGCGCGTCCATCACTCCCCCGACGTTGGCGGCGCCGGTGCGCAGCAGGGTCTCCACGGCGATGCGCGTGTAGTCGCGGGGCAGCACCGAGTGGGCATCCACTCGGACGACAACCGGATGCCGGGTGGCCCGGATGGCGACGTTCAGGCCTTCCGGCGTGGTGCCGAGCTCGTTGACGGCGGTGCGGACGCGCGGGTCCTCACGGGCAAGCCGGGCGATCACGTCGTCGGTGCCGTCGGTGCTCGGTCCGAGGGCGAGCATCACGTCGAAGTCGCCGGCGTAGTCCTGGTCGATGAGGCTCCGCACAGCGGCCTCGATGTGGTCCGCCTCGTTGAGCACGGGCATGACGTACGAGACGGCGGGCAACGTGCCCAGGGACTCGGGCGATGCACCTCGATCGGACTGCTCGGGGCCGTCCGGTCGCTGCTCTGCCATCGTTCCGGAGTGTATCAGCGGGGTCGGCGGCGGCCATCGGATCCTGCCTCGGCGGCACGCCGAACGGCCGGCACATCGGCGGCACGCCGAACGGCCGGCCCCGGATGCCGGGACCGGCCGTCGCTGTCAGGCAGTTCGGATCAGAGCTCGAGCTGCCCCAGGGTCACCGAGGTGGTCTGCTCGTCGCCGTTCCGCACGAAGGTGAGTTCGGCTTCGGCGCCGGCCGCCAGGAAGCGGACCTGGGCGGTGAGGTCGGTCCGCGACGTGACCGCGATGCCGTTGAACCCGGTGATGATGTCTCCGCTCTGCAGTCCGGCCGCCGCGGCGGCTCCGCCAGGAGTGACTTCGTCGATGTACGCGCCGGCGATTCCGGCGTCCTCAGCGGCGGTGATCGCGTCGGCGACTGTCGCCCCCAGGAGGCCGTGGCTGGCGCTGCCGTTGGCGATGATCTCGTCCGCGACGCGCTGCGCCAGGTTCGAGGGCACGGCGAAGCCCACGCCGATGTTGCCGCTCTGGCCGCCGCCCGAGGATCCCGCGCTCGCGATGGCGACGTTGATGCCGATCAGTTCGCCGCTCGCGTTGAGCAGCGCCCCTCCCGAGTTGCCGGGGTTGATCGCCGCGTCCGTCTGGATGACGGGCAGGGAGATCGAGCTCCCGCCGCCCGACGGCGGCTGCTGGCCGGGGATGTCGAAGTTCCAGAAGTCGAACGGGCTCTGGCCGTCGCCCTGGTCGCCCGGGTCCTCACCCTCGGGGGAGTCGTCCGGGATCGCAGACGAGGCGACGGTGATGCTCCGGTTCAGGGCGCTCACGATGCCGTCCGTGACGGTCCCGCTCAGGCCGAGAGGCGAGCCGATCGCGATGGCGGTGTCGCCCACGTTGAGCTCGCTCGAGTCGCCCCACTCGATGGTGGGCAGGCCGCTGGCGCCCTCGAGCTGGATGACGGCGAGGTCGACGACGGGGTCGAGACCCACGATGGTCGCGTCGAAGATCCGCCCGTCCGCGAGGGTGACCCGGATCTCCGGGTCGGCTGCTGAGCCGTCGAGCGTGACCACGTGCGTGTTGGTGAGCACGTAGCCGTCTTCGCTGAGGATCACGCCGGATCCGCTTCCGCCGCCGTTGCCGCCGCTCACCGAGATGGTGACGACCGCGGGCGAGGCCTGTGCGGCGACTGCGGTGACGTCGGTCGCGCTCTCGGCACGGTTGACGGTGATGTTGGGCGAGACGCTCGAGCTGTTCGAGCTGCCGTTGTCGGCGCCGGCGCCGGCGAGGACGGCGATGCCACCCCCTGCGGCGCCACCGAGGAGGGCACCGACGGCGAGCGCAGCGATGACGGGGAGGGTGATGTGCCGCTTCCTGTCGCCGGGTGCGGCTGCCGCGGCGGCCG
>DATCMN010000085.1:0-2027 GCA_036563405.1 Naasia sp.
CCGCGCGACGCAGCTGTCACCCCAGGTGCGAGCGGGTCAGCGAGAGCAGAAGCGCGAGCGCGAGCGGGTCGGCGTCAGCGGGAGCGGGCGCGGGAGCGGCGGGCCCGCAGCGCCGCGACGGCGCCGGTCGACCAGAGCGCCCACACGACGAGCAGGGGCTGGAAGAAGAGCCGCACGAACCGCGTGGTGTCGGTGTTCAGCCCGAAGGCGTCGGTCCGGGTCAGCCATTGCGAGATGTTGCCCGGGAAGATCGCGAGAAAGAACGCCGCGGCCAGCAGCCCCACCAACGGGCGGAACCGCTTCGGAGCGGCGATCAGGCCCGCGCCGAGGCCCAGCTCGACGACGCCGGACGCGAGCACCACGAAGTCGGGGTCGAGCGGCAGCCATTCCGGCACCTGCGCCTGGAACTCGCTCCGCGCGAAGGTGAGGTGCGAAGTGCCGGCGAAGAGCAGCGCGGCCCCGAGAGTGAGCCGGGCGCCCGTGCGGACGGGACGGGCGCGACCGGAATCCCCGGCGCCGCCGCCCTGCCGCGCGACCGGCGCGCTCATCGGGTGGGCACCGGCTCCGCGACCCCTTCGTGCACCTGCTCGGGCGCGACGCCGGGATGCACGGGGTGGCTGCGCTCCAGCCCGGCGCCCTCGACATGGACGTTCGGGAGGATGCGATCCAGCCACTTCGGCAGCCACCAGGCGGACGTGCCGAGCAGGTGCATGACCGCCGGAATGAGCAGCATCCGCACCACGAAGGCATCGATGAGCACACCGAACGCGAGGCCGAACCCGAGCGGGCGGACCATCGACAGGTGGGAGAAGACGAAGCCGCCGAAGACGGAGATCATGATGATCGCGGCGGCCGTCACCACAGCGCGACCGTTCCGAAGACCCGCGGTGATCGCCTCGCGCGCGGGGACGCCATGCACGTACGCCTCGCGCATCCCGGACACCAGGAACAGCTGGTAGTCCATCGCGAGCCCGAACAGGACGCCCATCACGATGATCGGCGCGAAGCTGAGGAGCGGCCCGGGGTCGGTGACTCCGAGCACGCCGCCGAGGAACCCGAACTGGTACACCGCCGTCATCCCGCCGAAGGCCGCGAGGATCGTCAGCACGAAGCCGGCCGTCGCGATCAGTGGCACCAGGAGCGAGCGGAACACCAAGATGAGGATGATCAGCGACAGCCCGACCACCACGCCGAGGTAGAGCGGCAGGGCGTCGGCGAGCTTCTCGGAGACGTCGATGTTGCCGGTGGCCTGCCCGGCGACGCCGAGGGTGATGTCGCCGTCGAGCGGCGAGGCGGCGCGCAGCGAGTGCACGAGCTCCTCGGTCGCCACGCTGGACGGGCCATCCGACGGCACGATCTGGAAAGCGAAGAAGTCGCGGGCGTCGTTGACGCCGGCGGGGGCGACGGCGACCACGTCGTCCTGCTCCATCAGCAGTCCGGCGATGTCGGCCTGGGTCGCGGTGATCTCGTCCTCGCCCACGGCGTCGGGGAGCTCGGCCACCACCAGGAGCGAGGCGTTCTGACCGGCCCCGAACTTGTCGGCGACGGTGTGGTAGGTGGCGTACTGCGTCGACTCCGGGTCCTCCGACGAGCCGTCGGGCAGGCCGAGGCGCATCGACAGCGCGGGGACGGCGACGGCGAGGAGGGCCGCGATGGCGACGAGGGTCGTCACCACGGCGCGGACGGTGCCCATCGGCTTGAGGCTCGTGTCCGCGTGATGCGTGTGGCCGAGGCGGGCCCGCGCCCGACGGCTCAGCACCCGCTTGCCGAGCAGGCCGAGCAGTGCCGGCGTCATCGTGATCGCGATGAGGACCGCGACGAGAACGCAGCCGGCCCCGACGATGCCCATCACGCCGAGGAAGGGGATGCCCGTCACGGTGAGCGCGATCAGGGCGATCAGCACGGTGGACCCGGCGAAGACGACGGCGCCGCCGGAGGTGCCGTTGGCGAGCCCGATCGACTCGTGCACCTCCATGCCCTGCAGCAGCTGGCGGCGGTGCCGGTTGAGGATGAAGAGCGAGTAGTCG
>DATCMN010000087.1:0-1584 GCA_036563405.1 Naasia sp.
GGTCTCGCCGACCTGTTCGGCCTGCCGGACGGGTACGAGGTGGTGCTCGGCAACGGCGGATCGACGGCGTTCTGGGACGCCGCCGCCTTCTCCCTCATCGAGCGGCGGAGCCAGAACCTCGCGTTCGGCGAGTTCGGCGCGAAGTTCGCCAAGGCCGCCGCCGCACCCTTCCTCGAGAAGCCGGACGTGCGCTCCTCGGAGCCGGGCACCGGCGCCGTTCCGCAGCCGGTCGATGGGGTGGACGTCTACGCGTGGCCGCACAACGAGACGTCGACCGGCGTGATGGCGCCCGTCCGCCGGGTGAGCGGGGACGCCGGCGCACTGACGGTCATCGACGCGACGAGCGCCGCGGGCGGCGTCGCGGTCGACGCATCCCAGTTCGACGCCTACTACTTCGCACCGCAGAAGAACTTCGCCTCGGACGGCGGGCTGTGGCTCGCCCTCCTCTCCCCTGCCGCGCTCGAGCGCGTCGCACGCATCGCCTCGGGTGACAGGTGGATGCCTGAGTTCCTCAGTCTGCAGACCGCCGTGGAGAACTCGCGGCTGGACCAGACGCTGAACACGCCCGCCATCTCCACCCTCTTCCTCCTGGCCGACCAGATCGACTGGATGCGGGGCAACGGCGGCCTGGCCTGGGCGGACGCCCGCACCCGCGAGTCCTCCGGCCTGCTCTACGACTGGGCGGAGCGCACGCCTTCGGCGGCGCCGTTCGTGACGGACCCGGCCGACAGGTCCCAGGTGGTCGTCACCATCGACTTCGACGACACCGTCGACGCGGCGGCGCTCGCCTCGTCTCTGCGGGCGAGCGGCATCGTCGATGTCGAGCCGTACCGGAAGCTGGGCCGCAACCAGCTCCGGGTCGCGACGTTCACGGCGATCGAGCCGGACGACGTCCGCGCCCTCCTCGCCTGTCTCGACTACACCCTCGAACGCCTCGGCTGACGTGCGGATCTACCTGAAGGACAGCGAGCGCCGCCCCGACCCGGCGCCGGTGAAGACCGACGATCGGAAGGCGATCCTCACCGGGCTCGTCCTCTGGGTGCTGGCGCTGATCGCGGTGCTCCTCATCGCGAGCCTGATGGACACGGGACTGGACGACACGCTCGTCTGGGCCTGCACGGGTGGGATCGCCGTGGGGCTGGTGCTGCTGGTCTACGCGGAGCGTCGGCGCCGCCGCGGCAGCCCGCCGCACTGAGCCGCCTCCCCACCGGAAGCGGAGCCGGGGATCAGCCGAGCAGCTGGAGCAGCGTCGACGCGTTGCGGACGGCGTTCGCGTCCCCGTCGTTGTTGAAGTAGACGTACACCTCGTGACCGCTGTGCTCCCATTCGCGGATGCGGTCCGCCCACCACCGGAGGTCGGCGTCGGAGTAGGAGCCGGCGTACAGGTGCCCCGTGTCCGGCCCGTGCATCCGCACGTAGACGATGCGGGAGGTGGCACGGAGGATGCACGGAAGGTTGGCGCCGCTCATCACGCAGTACGCGGCACGATGCTCCTCCAACAGCGCGAACACGTCCTCGGTGTGCCAGCTGGGGTGGCGGAACTCGACCGTCACGTCGATCCAGTCGGGCAGCGCCTTCAGGAAG
>DATCMN010000093.1:0-2140 GCA_036563405.1 Naasia sp.
AACTCCGCGACGTGGACACCGGCGCCGCCGTAGACGTCCGGCGGGTACTCCCTGGTGAGCAGATCTACTCGCATCTCGCTGACGTTACCGGGTGAACGGCACCCTGATGAGGGGGCGCTTCCGGATTCCCGCACGGGGGCGCGCGCCGATAGGGTGTGGCCTATGGCATCGAGGAAGATCTTCGGCATTGTCCTGGCCGGCGGAGAGGGCAAGCGGCTGATGCCGCTGACCGCCGACCGAGCCAAGCCGGCGGTGCCGTTCGGCGGCACGTACCGGCTCATCGACTTCGCGCTGTCGAACCTGATCAACTCGGGCCTGACGCAGATCGTCGTGCTGACCCAGTACAAGTCGCACAGCCTCGACCGGCACGTCGCCGAGACGTGGCGCCTGTCCGGCCTCCTCAACTCCTATGTCGCGTCGGTGCCCGCCCAGCAGCGCCTCGGCAAGCGCTGGTACACCGGCTCGGCCGATGCGATCCTGCAGAGCCTCAACCTCATCAACGACGAGAAGCCCGACATCGTGGTGGTGGTCGGCGCCGACCACGTGTACCGCATGGACTTCGAGCAGATGATCGACGCGCACGTCGAATCCGGTGCCGGCGTGACCGTCGCGGCGATCCGTCAGCCCATCTCCCTCGCCGACCAGTTCGGCGTGATCCAGACCAATCAGCGCCGCCCCACCCGGATCACCAAGTTCCTCGAGAAGCCGAAGAACGCGAAGGGCCTCGCCGATGCGCCCGACCAGGTGCTCGCGTCGATGGGCAACTACGTCTTCTCGACGGACGCGCTGATCGACGCCGTCCGTGCGGATGCCGAGCTCGAGGGCTCCAACCACGACATGGGCGGCGACATCATCCCCGCCTTCGTGAAGCGCGGCGACGCGGCCGTCTACGACCTGAACCGCAACGTGGTGCCCGGCGCCACCGACCGCGACAGGTTCTACTGGCGCGACGTGGGGACCATCGAGTCCTTCTTCGAGGCCCACCAGGATCTCATCTCCGCGCTGCCGGTGTTCAACCTGTACAACCAGGCCTGGCCGATCTTCACCCAGCAGCTCAACTCGCCGCCCGCGAAGCTGGTGCGCGACGCGCACGGCAACAACGGCCTCCTCATCGACTCCATCGTCTCGCTCGGCTCCCTCATCTCGGGTGCTCGCGTGGAGCGCAGCGTGCTCGGCGCCTGGTCGCTCGTCGAATCCGGCTCGGTGGTCACCGACTCCGTGCTCTTCGACAGGGTCCGGGTGCATCCGAACGCCGTGGTCAGCCGCGCGATCCTCGACAAGAACGTGGTGGTCGAGGCCGGTGCGCGCGTCGGCGTCGACCGCGACCTCGACCGCTCGCGCGGCTTCACCGTCACCGACACCGGGATCACGGTCGTCGGCAAGGGCGAGCGGGTGTCGGCATAGACGCCTCGCTCCTCGTCGTGCTCGACGTCGACTCCACCCTCATCGAGGAGGAGGTCATCGAGCTCCTCGCGGAGGCGGCCGGCAGCGGCGAGCTCGTGCGGCGGGTGACGGAGCGGGCCATGCTCGGCGAGCTGGACTTCGCGCAGAGCCTGCGGGAACGCGTCGCGACCCTGCGCGGCCTCCCCTCCTCGGTGCTCGGCGACGTGGCGGAGCGGATCACGGTCACGGCGGGTGTGCCGGCGATGATCGAGGCCGTGCACGCGGCCGGCGGCTGCGTGGGCACGGTGTCCGGCGGCTTCCACGAGATTCTCGATCCCCTGGCGGAGCGCCTCGGCCTCGACTTCTGGCGCGCCAACCGGCTGGCGATCGCCGATGGGGCGCTCACCGGGGAGGTCTCCGGCCCCATCGTGGACGCCGCGGCGAAGGCGACGACCCTCCGCGAATGGGCGGACAGCTGCGGCGTCCCGCTGTCCCGCACCGTCGCGGTCGGCGACGGCGCCAACGACCTGCCCATGATGGCGGAGGCCGGCCTGTCGGTCGGCTTCGACGCGAAGCCGCCGGTGCGCGACGCCGCCGACGTGCTGCTCGACGTCCGCGACCTCGCGACGCTGCTGCCGCTCCTCGGCCTCCGCGGCTGACCTCCCCGGTCGACCTGCGCAACTGGCGGCAACGTTCCGGCTCAACGGCAACCGTAGAGCGTTGCCGTCAGGCCGGACGGTTGCCGCTAGCCGACGTG
>DATCMN010000106.1:0-6768 GCA_036563405.1 Naasia sp.
TTCGAGATCGCGAAGGAGATGCCGACCGCCGCCGTCGTCGCGTCGGAGAGCCTCGCCACGGCGACCCTCGTCGCGCGCGCCGCCACCACCACCTACTTCCGGTCGTTCGTGAACGACGACGTGCGCGGCACGGAGTTCGGCGGAGTGCTCAAGAACCTGGTCGCCCTCGCGATCGGCATCGTCGACGGCGTCGGCTACGGCGCCAACACGAAGGCGTCGATCCTCACCCGCGGCCTGGCCGAGATCACCGCCTTCTCCGTCGCCTACGGGGCCAAGCCGGAGACGATGATCGGGCTGGCCGGCCTCGGCGACCTCATCGCGACCTGCGAGTCGTCGCTGTCCCGCAACAACACCGCAGGGCGCCTGCTCGGCCAGGGCTACAGCTACGCCGACGTCGTCGCCAGCATGCAGCAGACGGCGGAAGGCCTCGCCTCCGTCGCTCCCGTGCTCACGCTCGCCCGCGCCCGCGGGGTCGAGATGCCCATCGTCGAGCAGGTGTCGCAGGTCCTCGACGGCACCCTCGCGCCGCGCGATCTGGCCCCGCACCTCACCACCGACGACCTTCCCCAGGGAGAGTGACCGCCTGTGACCGGCAGGACCCGCATCGTGCTCCTCTTCGGCGGCCGCTCGAGCGAGCACTCGATCAGCTGCGCGACCGCCGGCGGCGTGCTCGGCGCCATCGACCGCGACCGCTATGAGATCATCCCGGTCGGCATCACTCGCGACGGCGCCTACGTGCTGGAGCGCGACGACCCGGCCTGGTTCGCGCTCGACCCCGAGGCGCTGCCCGAGGTCACCGACAACGGCACCCGCGTGCGCTTCCCGGAGAGCGCGAGCAGCCGCGAACTCACCGTGACCGACGCGTCGGGAACCCGCTCGCTCGGCGACATCGACCTCGTCTTCCCCATACTGCACGGCAGGTGGGGCGAGGACGGCACCGTCCAGGGCATGCTCGAGCTGGTCGGGCTGCCGTACGTCGGCAACGGCGTGCTCGCCTCCGCGATCGGCATGGACAAGCACTTCACGAAGACCGTGCTCGAGGCGGCCGGCATCCCGGTCGCCCCGTGGGTGACGGTGACCACCGCGTCCTGGCAGGCGGACCAGTCGCTGTGGCGGCGCCGCGTCGACGGCCTCGGCTACCCGGTGTTCGTGAAGCCCGCACGCGCGGGCAGCTCCGTGGGGGTGAGCCGCGTGGCGCACGCCGCCGATCTCGAGGACGCCATCGCCGCAGCCTTCCTGGAGGACGGCAAGGTCCTCATCGAGCGCGGCATCCCCGGCCGGGAGATCGAGTGCGCCGTCCTCGGCGGACGGAACGGCGAGCCGCCCCGGGCGTCGCTCGCCGGCGAGGTGGTCGTCACCGGACGCGCCTTCTACGACTTCGAGGCCAAGTACCTGGGCGCCGCAGGGGTGGAGCTGGTCTGCCCGGCCGTCCTGCACGAGGGGGAGCTGGCGGAGATGCAGCGCATCGCGGCGCGAGCCTTCGACGCGATCGGCGGGGCCGGCCTGGCCCGGGTCGATTTCTTCCTCACCGACACCGGCTTCATGGTCAACGAGGTGAACACCATGCCGGGCTTCACCCCGATCTCGATGTTCCCCAGGGCGTGGCTCGCTTCGGGCCTCACCTATCCGGAGCTGATCGACGAGCTGATCGAACTGGCTCTCGAGCAGTAGCGGCACCCTCCGCGACCCGCGCACTTCCTCCGCGATCTGCCGAGTTCGAGGGCAGCTGGGCACCCGGTTGCCCTCAAATTGGGCAGCTCGGCGCAGAGGCGACGGCCTGGGCGGCTTGGGTATGTCGTTGTTCCGTGACTTCATGCAACTTCTTGCGTAATCTTTGCGCATGTCAAGACGGCTGGCGGAGGTCGCCAAGAAGGTCGGTGTGAGCGAGGCGACGGTCAGTCGCGTCCTCAACGAGAAGCCGGGCGTGAGTGCCGCGACCCGGCAGGCGGTCCTGACCGCCCTCGATGTGCTCGGCTACGAGCGCCCCTCCAAGCTGCGGGGCGAGCGCGCACGGCTGGTCGGCCTGGTCATCCCCGAGCTCCAGAACCCGATCTTCCCGGCCTTCGCCCAAGTGCTCGGCGGCGCGCTGGCGCAGAACGGCTACACGCCGGTTCTCTGCACGCAGACGGCGGGAGGGGTGACCGAGTCCGACTACGTCGACCTCCTGCTGGCGCAGCAGGTCTCCGGCGTCGTGTTCGTCGGCGGCAGCTACAACCAGCGCGACGCCTCCCACGACCACCTGGACAGGCTGGCGCAGCTCCGGCTGCCTACCGTGCTCATCAATGCGCCGGTACCCGGCCTCGCCTTCGCGACGGTCTCCTGCGACGATTCCGCGGCCGCAGAGCAGGCTCTGGCGCACCTCGCCCAACTCGGTCACGAGCGCATCGGCCTCCTTCTCGGACCCCGCGACCACGAGCCGTCGCTGCGGAAGCTGGACGCGGCGCGGGCGTTCCGCCGCCGCGGCGGCTCGGTCCTCGACGAGGAGCTCGTCGTGCACTCCCTGTACAGCCTGGAGGCCGGCCAGGCCGCCGCCGGCCACCTGCTCGCCGCCGGCGCGACAGCTCTGCTGTGCGCGAGCGATCCTCTCGCACTGGGGGCGATACGTGCGGTTCGCCGGTCCGGCCGATCCGTCCCCGGGGATGTGTCGGTCGTGGGCTTCGACGACTCGGCCCTCATGAACTCGACGGACCCTGCGCTCACCACGATCCGCCAGCCGATCGAGCCCATGGGGCGCATGGTCATCGAGCTGCTGCTCCGGCAGATCTCCGGCGACTCAGCGTCGGTCGACGAGTTCCTCTTCGATCCGGAGCTCGTCGTGCGGGCGTCTACGGGGCCGGTCCGCACAGCCTGACACCGCAAGGTCAGCAAGCCACTTGCGGTTTGTTTAGTTCTTGCGTCATTCCGTCGACTTCTCTAGCTTCGGCTCTCGAGAGGGCTTTCCCCCTCGACAGTCCGCGGCCGGAGCAGTTCGTGGCAGGCATCTCCGGCCGCCCGACGGAGAGGATCCTGCGTGGATTCGACCGTGCTCGACGCGCAGGCGCCGGCGACCGCCGACCGGGACGGCGCGGGCCCGGCGTGGTGGCGGACAGCGGCCATCTACCAGGTCTACGTCCGCAGCTTCGCCGACGCCGACGGTGACGGCACCGGTGATCTGGCCGGCGTGCGGTCCCGACTGCCGTACCTGGCCTCCCTGGGCATCGACGCCCTGTGGTTCACTCCCTGGTACCCGTCGCCGCTCGCCGACGGCGGCTACGACGTGGCCGACTACCGGGCCATCCACCCGGCGTTCGGCACGCTGGACGACGCCGAAGCCCTGATCGCCGAAGCCCGAGACCTCGGGATCCGCACCATCGTCGACGTGGTGCCGAACCACGTCTCCGAGCAGCATCCGTGGTTTCGGGCCGCGCTGGCCGCCGGCCCCGGGGCGCCGGAGCGCTCGCGCTTCTGGTTCCGGCCGGGGCGGGGCCCGGCGGGCGACCTGCCGCCCACCGAGTGGCGGTCGAACTTCGGCGGCGGCACCTGGACCCGGGTCACCGAGGCGGACGGTTCACCGGGTGAGTGGTACCTGCACCTCTTCGCTCCTCAGCAGCCGGACCTCAACTGGAGCCACCCGGACGTGCTGCGCGAACACGAGGACATCCTGCGCTTCTGGTTCGACCGAGGCGTCGCCGGAGTGCGGATCGATTCGGCGGCGCTGCTCGTCAAGGACCCGGCGCTGCCCGAGGTGCCGGAGGACCCCGCACCGGGCGCGCACCCGCACGTCGACCGGGACGAGCTGCACGAAATCTATCGGGGCTGGCGTCGCGTCGCCGACGAGTACCCGGGGACCCGGGTGCTCGTGGGGGAACTGTGGCTGCCGGACGTGGAGCGGTTCTCCCGCTACCTCCGCCCGGACGAGCTGCACACGGCCTTCAACTTCGACTTCCTCGCCCGGCCGTGGCGCGCCACCGAGCTGAGAGCCTCCATCGAGCAGACCCTGGCGGCGCACGCCCCCGTCGGCGCACCGTCGACGTGGGTGCTCTCCAACCACGACGTGACGCGCCCGGTCACCCGGCTGGGTCGCGAGGACTCCTCTTTCGCGTTCGCGACGAAGCGCTTCGGTATCCCCAGCGACTTCGTGCTCGGGCGGCTCCGGGCACGCGCTGCGGCGCTCCTGGTGGCGGCGCTGCCCGGCTCCCTCTACGTGTACCAGGGCGACGAGCTCGGGCTGCCCGAGGCGGAGGTGCCGCTGGACCGCATCGAGGATCCCATGCACGGCCGGTCGGGCGGGGTGGATCCCGGTCGTGACGGCTGCCGGGTTCCGCTGCCATGGACGGTCGCCGGGGCGAGCCTCGGCTTCGGCCCCGACAGCGGGCGATCGCCCTGGCTCCCGCAGCCCGCCGGGTGGGGGGACCTGTCGGTGGCCGCACAGGACGGCGACCCCGGGTCGATGCTGACGCTCTACCGCACCGCCCTCGCTATCCGTGCTTCATCGCTCCAGCACGAGGAGTTCGCGTGGGTCGACTCCGCTCCCGACGTCCTCGCGTTCCGGAGGGGGACCGACTTCGCCTGCCTCACCAATCTCGGCACCCACCCCGCCGAACTGCCTACCGGATCCCGCGTCATCCTCAGCAGCTCACCGCTCGCCGGCGGTCTCCTCGCTCCCGACTCCACGGCCTGGATCAGGCTCTCTCCCTGATCGGACCAGGACAGCGGGCCTCGCCCGCACCTTCCCCCAAGAGAAAGGCACGACAATGAAGTCATCGAGAAGGGCGGTCGCGGTCGCGGTCGTCGGTCTCACCTCGGCCGGCCTGCTGAGCGCCTGCGCTCCGCCCGCCGACGACGGCCGCACGAAGCTCACGGTCGCCAGCCTCATCCCGGGCACCGAGCAGGCCGCCTTCGACGCGTTCGACGAGCGCGTCGCCGCCTTCGAGGAGGCGAATCCGGATATCGACGTCGAAGGCATCGAATACGAGTGGACGGCCGAGACCTTCACGGCCCAGCTCGCCGGCGGCACCCTGCCCGACGTGTACCGGATCCCGCTCACCGACGCGAAGACGCTCATCGCCAACGGACAGCTGGCCGACATCACCGAGCAGGTCGAGGCCCTGCCCTACTTCGACAAGTTCAACCCCAGCGTCTTCGAGGCCGTCCGTGGCGGGGACGGCAGCATCTACGGGATCCCGCGCGAGGCGTACGGCATGGGCCTCCAGTACAACCGGCAGCTGTTCGAGGAGGCGGGGCTCGACCCGGACTCCCCGCCGACCACATGGGACGAGGTGAGGGAGGCCGCGAAGACCATCGCGGAGAAGACCGGTCAGGCCGGCTACATGCAGATGACGCAGGGCAACACCGGCGGCTGGCAGCTGACCGCCGCCACGGTCGCCCGGGGCGGCCGCATGCAGGAGCCGGACGGCGACAGCTGGACGGTGACCGCCGACAACGAGGCCACCCGGGAGGCCCTCCAGTTCCTTCGGGAGCTGCGCTGGACGGACAACGCGATGGGCAGCAACTTCCTGTTCGACTGGGGCACCATCAACCAGGCGTTCGCGGCGGGACAGATCGGCATGTACACCAGCGGCTCCGACCTGTTCACCTCGCTCACGCGCGAGAACAACCTGGATCCCGATCACTACGGGCTGGCCGCGATCCCGATCACCGGTTCGCCTGACGCTGCGGTGATGGGCGGCGGCACCCTCAACGTCGTCAACGTGAAGGCGTCGGACGAGGTGAAGGATGCCGCCGTGAAGTGGATTGACTTCTACGACGTCGCGAAGCTCGTCGACCAGGAGGCGGCGGTCGCCGACGCGGAGGTGCTCGCGGCGCAGGACCAGGCGGTGGGCACGCCCAACCTGCCGATCTTCGACCAGGCGACTCTCGACACCTCCCGCGAGTGGATCGCCGAATACATCAACGTGCCGCAGGACCAGGTCGCGCACTTCGCCGAAGGCAACATGGGCCGGACCATCGTCGGGGAGCCCCCGGCACACACCCAGGAGCTGTACGCCGCACTCGACGTGGTGGTGCAGGCGGTCCTGACCGACCCCGACGCCGACATCGACGCGCTGCTGGCGAAGGTGAACACCGACGTCCAGGCGCTCATCGACGCCGACTGAGGAAGCAGGGGGCGGGGCGCCCCGCCCCCTGCTCATCCGACGCCCGAGGAGGGCCGCAATGACCGCCGTTCCCCGCGTCCGCCCGCGCCGCACGCCCGCCACCTGGGCGCGCAGCGGCGGCCTCAGCACGCTCGTCTTCCTGCTGCCCATGCTGATCGTGTTCGGCGCCTTCTCCTGGAAGCCGATCGTCGAAGCGGTGGTGATGAGCTTCCAGAAGACCAATCTCGTCACCCCGGCCACCTTCGTCGGCCTCGACAACTTCGTGAAGGTCCTCTCCGATCCCCAGTTGAGCCAGGCGATGCTCAACACGGGCTGGTTCGCGCTGCTGGCGCTCGTGTTCGGCTATCCCGTGCCACTCGTCGCCGCCGTCCTGATGAGCGAGGTCCGGCAGTGGCGCGGGCTGTTCAGCGCCCTCGCCTACCTCCCTGTGGTGGTGCCGCCCGTCGTGGCGGTGCTGCTCTGGAAGTTCTTCTACGACGCGTCCGCGACAGGCGTGTTCAACACTCTCCTCGGCTGGGTCGGCATCCCGCCGCAGCCGTGGCTGCAGAGCGGCGCGACGGCGATGCCGTCCCTCGTCCTCGAGGCCACCTGGGCCGCCGCGGGCGGCACGGTGATCATCTACCTGGCGGCGCTCACCAGCGTGCCCAGCGAGCTGTACGAGGCGGCCGAGATC
>DATCMN010000216.1:0-2340 GCA_036563405.1 Naasia sp.
ACATGCTCACAGCGTTCGCCAAGCACTCCCTGACGGATCTGACCGTCACCGCGAACGGCGACATCGAGATCGACGTGCACCACACCGTCGAGGACACGGGTATCGTGCTCGGCACCGCGATCCGGCAGGCGCTCGGGGACAAGGCGGGCATCGCGCGCTTCGGTGACGCGACAGTACCCCTCGACGAGGCGCTCTCGCGCGCGGTCGTCGACATCTCCGGCCGCCCGTTCCTCGTGCACGGCGGCGAGCCGGCCGGCTTCGAGTACCACCTCATCGGAGGTCACTTCACCGGCTCGATGGTGCGGCACTTCTTCGAGGCCCTCGTCTTCGCCGCCGGGCTCACGGTGCACCTCGACGTGCTCGCCGGCCGTGACCCGCACCACATCGCCGAGTCCGAGTTCAAGGCGTTCGCGCGCGCGTTCCGGATCGCCAAGGAACTGGACCCGCGGGTGACCGGGGTGCCCTCCACGAAGGGCGCACTGTGACAGGACCCTCCGTCGTCGTGCTCGACTACGGCAGCGGCAACGTGCACTCGGCCGTCAAGGCGCTGCAGCTGGCGGGAGCCGAAGTGGAGCTGACCGGCGACCGGGCGCGCGCGCAGGAGGCCGACGGCCTCCTCGTCCCCGGTGTCGGCGCCTTCGCGGCGGTGATGGGCGCTCTCGATGCCGCCCGCGCCGCGGAGGTCATCGACCGGCGGCTGGCCGGCGGCCGCCCGGTGCTCGGCATCTGCGTCGGCATGCAGGTGATGTTCGAGCGCGGCGTCGAGCGCGGCGCGGACACCGCGGGCCTCGGCGAGTGGCCCGGCACCGTCGAGCAGCTGCACGCCGACGTGCTGCCGCACATCGGCTGGAACACCGTCGACGCGCCCGAGGACTCCGTGCTGTTCGACGGCATCCGCGACGAGCGCTTCTACTTCGTGCACTCCTACGGGGCGCGCGAATGGACGCTCCAGACGCAAGCGCCGTTTTCGGCCCCGCGCGTCACCTGGGCCACCCACGGTGAGCCGTTCGTTGCCGCCGTCGAGAACGGGCCGCTGTCCGCCACCCAGTTCCACCCCGAGAAGTCCGGCCAGGCGGGCGTCCGCCTGCTGACCAACTGGATCTCGAGCCTCCGCGCGGCCTGATCGCCCGCCCGAACGTCAGGACCCCCATGGCCGAATTCACGAGCACGCCCGCCCTCACCCTGCTGCCCGCCGTCGACGTCGCCGACGGCAAGGCCGTCCGACTCACGCAGGGCGAGGCGGGGACGGAGACCAGCTACGGCGACCCCGTCGACGCCGCCGCCGACTGGGTGCGCCAGGGGGCGGAGTGGATCCACTTGGTCGACCTCGATGCCGCTTTCGGCCGCGGCTCGAACGCGGGCGTGATCCGCCGGGTGATCCGTGCGGCGAAGGGCGTCAAGATCGAGCTCTCCGGCGGCATCCGCGACGACGAGACCCTGGAGGCGGCGCTCGAGTCCGGCGCCACCCGCGTCAACCTCGGGACCGCGGCGCTCGAGAACCCGGAGTGGGCGGCGAGCGTCATCGCGCAGTACGGCGAGGCCGTCGCGGTGGGCCTCGACGTCCGCGGCGAGACCTTGGCGGCGCGCGGCTGGACCCAGGACGGCGGGAACCTGTGGACGGTCCTCGACCGGCTGGAGGACGCCGGCTGTGCCCGTTACATCGTCACCGACGTCACGAAGGACGGCACGCTCCGCGGCCCGAACCTCGAGCTGCTCCAGCAGATCCTCGACCGCACCGACAGGCCGGTCGTCGCGTCCGGCGGCGTCGCCAGCCTCGACGACATCGCCGCGCTCCGCGAGCTGGTGCCGCAGGGACTGGAGGGCGCGATCGTCGGGAAGGCGCTCTACGCGGGAGCGTTCACGCTCGGCGCGGCGCTCGACGTCGCCGGTGGCTGACGGCTTCGCCGATTCGGCCGGCCGGCCGTGGGCAGGACGGCAGTTCGAACCCGTGCCCTACGCCGATGACGACGGCACGGCCCCGCCCGCGCTCGCCTCGGCCCTCGACGCCTTCGCGGCCGGAGCCTCGACCGCGGACGCCGTCGTGGCGGCCCTGCGCGGGACGCGCCTGCTGGTCCCGCTCCTCGCCCAGCTCGGCGAGGCGGGGGTCGGCGCGCACGGGCGCACCGTCGACAAGAGTGCCGACCTGGCCGTCGTGACGGTGCGCGCGGCGGACGGCCGCACAGTCCTCCCAGCGTTCACCTCCGTCGCCGCGATGCAGCGCTGGAACCCCGTCGCGCGGCCGGTGCCCACCCCGGCCGAGCGGGTGGCTCTCGCCGCCGCGAGCGACGCCGACGGAATCCTCGTGCTCGACCCCGGTTCGCCCACGGAGTTCGTGCTCCG
>DATCMN010000130.1:0-3912 GCA_036563405.1 Naasia sp.
GGTCGTCTCCCGGTCGGTGGACCCGGAGTGCAGGCGGGCCGGGATCACGGCGGGCCTGTGTCCGAGATCCTGGCACAGGGTCCGCCGAAGAGCCAGACGGTGCTGCCGGATCGCGCTGCTCTAGCCCGCGTCCTTCACCGCGGTGAGCCCGGCGACCGGTCCGGCGAGCCGCGCGACGGCGGGACTGAGCGCGGCCGCGACCGCGAGCACCGTCGCCGCCGCGAAGGCGCCCGTCGGGCCTGCGCTTTCGCTGAGCACGCCGGCGAGCGCCGTGCCGAGCGCGCCGCCGACCAGCGAGGCGGTGTTCAGGAAGCCGAACACCTCCGTCGCCGCGTCCTCCCGCACGACGGCGGAGACCATGACGTAGATCGCGGCCAGCGCAGGGGCGAAGCCGAGGCCGGACAGGAACAGGGCCAGCAGGATCAGCCACAGGTCACCGGAGACACCCGCGAGCCCGGTGCCGACAGCGACGATGCAGAGCGACCCGACCACTCCGGCCAGCCCCAGTCGCCGGTGCCCGAGGGCGAGACCACCGACGAGAGAGCCGACGCTGGACACCGCGATCGCGACGCCGGCGAGCACCCCGGCCCCGTCGAAATGCGCGACGATGCCCACCTCCAGTGCCATGAAGGAGGCGACCAGCAGGAAGCTCGCCACCATCGCCAGGGCCACCGTGCCATGCAGCAGCGACTTCCCGAAGACTGCGGAGCTGCGGGGCAGCACGACGTCGGCCAGCAGTGGGCTGGAGACGAACCACACCGCGCCGAGGACCGTGATGACGGCCGAGGCGATCAGGCTGGCCGATGTCGAGACGCCGGCCGCGAGGAGTGTGGCGACGACCGGGCCGATGATCCAGATGAGCTCCTGCGCCGTGGTGTCGAGGGCGAACAGGGCGGGTAGGCGGTCCCCCGGCACCAGTCGGGGATACAGCGCCCGGACCACCGGCATCAGCGGCGGGACCGACGCCCCGATGAGGACGCCCAGCGCGAGCATCGCCCACGGCTCGGCAGGCACCACGACGAGCAGCAGCAGGGCGGCGCAGTGCAGCCCGGCCGCCGCGAGCAGGGTCGGCCAGGCGCCGAGCGGGCCGGTCAGACGGCTGGTGATCGGCATGGCGATCGCCTCGCCCACGCTCACGAGGGCGACCACGCCGCCCGCGAGCGCGTAGGAGCCGGACTGCGCCTCGACGTGCAGGAGGATGGCGAGGCTCAGCATCCCGAGCGGGATCCGGGCGGTCAGCTGGGCCGCGGTGATCCGCAGGATCCCGGGCATGCGCAGGAGGTCGAGGTAGGCCCGCACGGCTATCCCCGTACCCTTCCGGCCGTCGGCCGCGTTCGTTCTGAGAATGCCGGCGGTGCCGGCGGAGTGGAGGGAGAGCCCCTGCGATCAGGCGGGAGCGGGCTGCTCGGGTGCTGACTGATCTGGGGCCGAGCGCCGCATCTCGGCGAGGAGGGTCTCCACTTGTTGGCGGAACACCTCGTCGAGGTCGAGCCGGCGCAGCTCGCCCTTCACCGCCTCGGCGTAGGGGTACATGGACGGGTCCAGGGGCCGGTACTCCTGGATCCACAGGCCGTCCTGGTCGGTCAGCTGCACGATCTTCTGCGCGTTCGCGGCACTCATCGCCAGGACGAAGTTCGCGAACGACTGGTATTGCAGCACCGCGTCCCTGCCTCGCCAGCCCGCCCGGTGGATCGCCTCGAGCACGGCGTCGACGGCGCGCAGCTCGTTCATCCCGCCGGTGATCATGTAGAGCGCAGAAGCGGCGGCAGCCGGGTGCCGGACCGCCGTGTGCCACGCCCGCCAGGCAAGGTCGCGCAGGGACTCGACCCAGTCCTCGGAAGGCTCGTAGCCGTCGAGCGCCTGCCGGTCCAATTCGTCCCCGACAGCCCGCATGATGTCGTTCCGGCTCGAGAAGTGCCGGTAGACGGCCGTGGACGACGCGCCCAGCTTCGCGCCCAACTTGCTGAAGGTGAGCCCGTCGGCTCCCTCGTCGTCGAGCAGCTCCAGTGCGGCGCTGACCACCAGCGCCCGTGTGAGGGTGCCCCGCTGCAGGCGTCCTCGCCGCGGCCCCGGGGAGCTGTCGAGAATCGGATCGGCCATGCCTGCTGCTGCTCCTCGCGACGCTGCGGCGCGCCCTTAGTTATTGCTATTGACTATGCCGTTGATCATGGCATAGTTCACCCATGAACTCGACGCCGAGCGCCCCTGAGCTCCGCCTCTCATTCTCCATCGAGGCGCTCACCGGCGAGTACCTGCCGCTCTCGAAGCGGGGAAGCGAGCTGCTGGAATACATCCCCATCACGGGCGGCCGCGTCAGCGGCGACATCACGGGGGAGATCATCCCCGGCGGTGCCGACTGGTGCCTCACCCGCTCCGACGCCACGTACCAGGTGGAGGCCCGGTACCTGTTCCGCACCGACGGCGGAGACATCGTCGACGTCGTGAACATCGGCTACCTCCAGCGGAATTCTGCTGCGCGTCCCGCACCGGGCACCGAGGAGTACTTCATGACCACCCCCGTGTTCCGCACGGTGGCACCGCACCTGCAATGGCTCACCCGCACGGTCTTCGTCGGGCGCGCCACAGCGCACGGCACCCACACCTCCATCGACGTCTACGAAGTCGTCGGCTGATCCGTCGGCCGATCATCGCTTCCCGGCCGGCCCCGCACACCCGCTCCACCCTCTGCCCCCGCTCCATCCGCACCTCCACAGCTCTCTTCGAAAGGAACGATCACGATGATGCGTAAGCGCTCCCGGCCGGCTCTGCTGGCCGCCATCGCCTCTGCCTCAGTCCTGCTCGCCGGCTGCACGACGACGTCCGGCAACGGCGGAAGCGGCGGAGGTGACGGCGCGGCCACCGACACCATCCGCACCACGATCGACATCCCGAGCGGGTTCGACCCCACCCAGGCGCTGTCGCTGCCCGACTTCGTGCTCGGCCACGTGAGCTACGACACCCTGGTGCGCCGCGACGAGTCGGGTGTCATCGGCGGTCTCGCCACCGAATGGGAGACGACTCCGAACTCGGCCACCTTCACCCTGCGCGACGACGCTGTCTGCGCGGACGGAACGGAGATCACGCCGACCATCGTCAAGGACTCGCTCGACTACTACGTCGGCTCCTCGGCGAGCGGCACCGCAACGGTGTTCGGCCCGGGCAACACCATCACGGTGACCGCCGATGACTCCGCGGGCACGGTCACCGTCGACCTCAGCGGCCCCTGGCCCGACCTGCTGAACGGGCTCACCATCGGCAGCACGGGCATCATCTGCCCGGCCGGCCTGGCCGACCCGGAGGCGCTCGCCGCCGGCGAGGCGACGGGAGCCGAGTCCGGCCCCTACGTCCTCGAATCCGCTGAGGCGGGCGTCCGCTACACCTACACGCTGCGCGACGACTACGCCGCCTGGCCCGAGTGGTCCGGCATCGAGGGCACGCCCGCGAAGACCATCGAGTTCGTCGTCTCGCCGGACTCGTCGGCGACCGCGAACCTCGTCCTGTCCGGGCAGCTGGACATCGCGAAGATCCAGGCGGAGTCGATGAGCCGCTTCGACGGGATGGACGACCACGAGATCACCGTCAACCGGTTCTCCGACTTCTACGTCATCTTCAACCAGCGCGAGAGCAGCCCGTTCACCGACCCGGCGCTGCGCAAGGCCGTGGCCCAGGTGCTCGACCGCGAGGCGTTCGAGAACATCACCTCGAGCGGCACCGGGGAGATCTCCGGCAACATGGTCGCGGCGGACACCCAGTGCGCGGTGGACAACACCGCCAACCTGATCCCGCTCGACCCGGAGGCTGCGGCCGGCGTCCTCGACGGCGTGACCATCCGCATCGTCGGGCCGCAGATCATGGGCCCGGCCGGCGCCGGCAACGAGTACGCGCAGGAGGTCCTCCGGGCCGCCGGCGCGA
>DATCMN010000142.1:0-14984 GCA_036563405.1 Naasia sp.
TTCGACTCGCCGCTCCCCCGCGTGATCGGCACGACGACGCCCAACTTGTGGTCGATCTGGTAGATCGCGCTCTGCAGCTGGTCGTCGAGCACGGTCCGGTCGGTGACGACGATCACCGAGTCGAACACCTTCTTCCCCACGTCGTCGTGCAGCGAGCTGAGCTGATGCGCGGTCCAGGCGATCGAGTTCGTCTTGCCGGAGCCGGCGCTGTGCTGGATCAGGTATCGGTGCCCCGGGCCCTCGGTGCGCGCGGCGGCGACCAGGCCGGTCACCGACTCCCACTGATGGAACCGCGGGAAGAGCAGCGACTGCCGCACCGTGACCTCGCCCGTGACCGGGTTTGTCTCCTTCCACGAGCTGGCGTGCAGGAACTTGCCGAGGGTCTCCAGCCACGCGTCCCGCTGCAGCACTCGCTCCCATAGGTACGCGGTCGGGGACCCTTCCGGGTTCGGCGGGTTGCCCTTGCCGCCGTCGTTGCCCATGTTGAAGGGCAGGAACACCGTCTTGTGACCGTCGAGGCGGGTGGTCATCCACACTTCGGAGTTGGACACGGCGAAGTGCACGAGCGCCCGGTTGCCGAATCCGAGCAGCGGCTCCGCCTTCTTGGTGACCAGGTCGCGGGGCGTGCGGTCCTTCTTGTACTGGAGGATTGCGTCTTCCACGGACTGGGTGAAGTCGGTCTTCACCTCCATGGTTGCCACCGGCAGGCCGTTGACGAACAAGACGAGGTCGATGCTCTTCTGGTTCGAGGTCGAGTAGTGCACCTGCCGCATCACCCGCAGCCGAACCTTGCCGTAGCGCTCGAGGGTGGCCAAATTGAGGCTCTGCGCCGGCTTGAACTGGCACATGTCGAACTGGGCCGAAACGTCTTTGAAGCCGCGCCGCAGCACGCTGAGCGTGCCGCCGCCCTGCTCGAACGGCTTGTCGAGCACCTGCGTGAGCCGGGTCAGCAGCTGGTGCCGGGCCTTCGCCTGCACCGGCTCAGGGTCCGATGGCTTGATCTTCTGCGCGAGCGCGTCGCTCTGGGTGTCGGCGAGCCAGCCGAACACGTCGGGTTCGTAGAGCGCCAGCTCGCGGTCGTAGCCGGTGTCGTCCCGCGAGTACTCCCACCCGTTCGCCGCGAGATGGGCGGCCAATTCGTCCTCGAACCAGAACTCGTTGTGCTTGCCCATCAGGCGAGGCCCCTCACATCAATCTTCCCGGTGACCACCGCACTGATCAGCGCCTGCCGCCGCTCCTTGAGCACGACGATCATCTCGCGGGCCTTCGCGGCGAGGGCGTCGATTTGTGAGGTCTCCCGATCGAGATACTCAGCGACATATCGCTGCTCCTCAACGCCGGGGAAGGCGAGCTTGTAGTTGCCCACCGCTCCCTCACTCGTTGACGGAACGGCACCGGGATTCACCAACCAGTCGAACTGGATAAGATTCAGCGCCCAGAAGAGGAACCGCGGTTCTATATCACGCTTGACCTGTACAGCCATCAAATTGTTGTCAATGCACGCAGGCGTGCCCAGAATCCGGATCCTCCCTAGGAGGAGCGCTGCCCCGATTTTTGCCATGATCAGCGACCCCGCCGGGTAGATGCTCGCACGAAGCAATGTCGCCGTTGCCGTCGAGACGGTATCAGATCTGACTCGGATCACACCGTCGACATCCGCCCGAGCAAGAACGTTCACCTTATGGAAGGGATACTTCTCGTCCTCGCGGCCCTGAAATTCGTGGGGGAAGCCCGTGCCTGCTCCGGTCATCCCGCGTCGTTTGATGGCTTCCACCGACCAATGTCGGGGAACGCTGCCCAGCCACGGGACTCCGGAATCCACCATTGGTACGTCCGGGTGCAGGCCCTTAGTGACGGCCCTGGTGATGACGGCCTGCCGCCGCTCCGCTAGCGTCTCGATCAGGCGCTCCTGCTTGCCGATTAGCGCGTCGATCTTCGCCGTCTGCACGTCCAAATAGTTGCCGATATCACGCTGCTCATCGGCGCTCGGTAAAACGAGCGGCAGGTGTCTCATATCGTCAAACTTCATCGACTGCCTCAGTCCACCGCCCATCGCATAGAAGACCTTGGCGCCGTCGTACGAACGCATGAGGTAGGCGAGGTACCTGGGGTCATGCAAGACAGGGGTCACGGCGATGTATGCCGAGGTGATGATCCCTCGCTCTGTGACAATCGCCGAGCGAAGGCTGCGCTTGTCGTTCTGCAGATCGGTCAAACGCAGGACAACGTCGGAGGGATTCACGATTTGATAGGTCTCGAAAGACTCAGGAAGAAGGCCATCATTTGAAGTGGCGTCTTTCCGCACAATCCGACCGTAGCTAAGCGACAGCAGATTGCCTTCTTTCATACCGTTATTCCGCTCACGTCGCTCTCGGACGGCAGCGAACAACGGGACGGTCCTCCAGCTGGAAGGAAGGACGCCGACCCACGGGACGACCGATTCGGCGTACTCGGGATAGACACTCTGTGTCACGCCTCCACCTCGTTCAACAGGTCGGTGATCTCCCGCACCAGCTTGTTGAGGTCGGCGTCGATCTCCTCGAGCGGGCGCGGGAGCACGTACTTGTAGAAGTGGCGGGTGAACGGGATCTCGTAGCCGACGCGCGTCTTGGTGCCGTCGATCCAGGCGTCCGGGACGTGTGGCAGCACCTCGCGGGCGAAGTAGTCGGCGATGTCCTCGTTGAGGGGGACGTTCTCGGTGTCGCGGGCGTCCGGGTCGGGCAGTGGGTTGCCCTTCGCGTCGAGGATGACGGGGGCAGTCTCGTCGCGTTGGGACAGGCCGGCGACCAGGGCCTTCAGCTGCGGTGGGGGCAGGGTGACGCCCGTTGCGGTGAGGTACTTGCGGACCAGCTTCGTAAACTCGGCCTGGTCGGTGGTGGTGGTTGTTTCGAGACGGAACGCTGCGCGTGCCTCCTCAACCACCGGAGTTGCGCCAGCGGCCTCCTCAACCACCGGGAGAGGGGAAGCCGGGGTGGAACTGACAGCCTCCAGCAGCCGGGCTCGTGCCGCCCGGTCTAGCTTCGCGAGGGCTCTGCTCGCGAGCGCCACCTCCAGGCGCTCGCGGGTGAGGGCCCAGTTGAGGCGGAGGGGGCGCTCGACGGTGATGGTGCGGTAGCCGAAGTCCTCGGTGCGGAACGTCTTGGAGACGTCCGACTCCTCCGCGTCGCCGTAGAGCTTCACGATGCGCTCGATGTCCTCGGGGCCGAGCTCCTTGCGCTTCGAGCCGAGCGACTTGCGCATCTTGCGTGAGAAGCTGGTGCCGTCGATCAGCTGCACGGTGCCGCGGCGCTCTGCGCGCTTGTCGTTGTCGAGGATCCACAGGTAGGTCGCGATGCCGGTGTTGTAGAACATGTCGGTCGGCAGGGCGACGATCGCCTCGAGCAGGTCGTTCTCGAGCAGGTACCGGCGGATCTCCGACTCCCCCGAGCCGGCGCCGCCGGTGAACAGCGGCGACCCGTTGAGGACGATCGCGGCGCGGCCACCGCCCTTCGCTTTCGGCCGCAGCTTCTTCACCAGGTGCAGCAGGAACAGCAGCGACCCGTCGGAGACCCTCGGCAGGCCCGGGCCGAACCGCCCGTTGAAGCCCTGCTGCTCGTGCTCCTTTAGCACGGCCGGCTTCTGCTTGTTCCAGTCGACGCCGAACGGCGGGTTGGAGAGGCAGTAGTCGAACGTCTCGCCGGGCAGGCCGTCGTCGGTGAGGGTGTCGCCGAGCACGATGTGGTTGATGTCCTGGCCCTTGATCACGAGGTCCGCCTTGCAGATGGCGTAGGACTCGCCATTGACCTCCTGCCCGTACATGACCAGGCGGGCGTCCGGGTTGTGCTCGAGCAGGTACTCGTCGGCGACCGACAGCATGCCGCCGGTGCCGGCCGTCGGGTCGTAGATGGAGCGCACTACGCCCTTCTCGCTGAGCGCCTCGTCGTCGGCGATGAACAGCAGGCTCACCATCAGCCGGATAACCTCGCGCGGGGTGAAGTGTTCCCCAGCCGTCTCGTTCGACGTCTCCGCGAACTTGCGGATCAGCTCCTCGAACATGAGGCCCATCTCGATGTTCGTCACCGTGCGCGGGTGCAGGTCGACGGCGGCGAAGCGCTGGGTCACGAGGTAGAGCAGGTTCTCGGCGTCGAGCTTCTCGATCTGCTTCTCGAACTCGAACCGCTCGAAGATGTCCCGCACATTGTCGGAGAAGCCGTGCAGGTAGTCCACCAGGTTCGCTCGGATCGACGCCGGATCGCCCATCAGCGACTGCAGCGTGAAGGCGGACGTGTTGTAGAAGCCGACGCCGGAGACCTTCGAGAGGAACACCGCAGCCGCGGGCGAGTCGGCGCGCTTCGCGGCCTCTTGGCGCACCGCCTGCTTCGTCGGCTCGAGCACCGCGTCGAGGCGGCGGAGGATCGTGAACGGCAGCACCACCCCGCCGTACTGGTGCGGCTTGTACGGGCCGCGGAGCAGATCCGCGATCGACCAGATGAAGTTCGCGCTGTTCTTCTGCGCGGTGGGCTGCTGGGACATAGAGGACTTACCGTTCGTGCTCGCAGTGCCGCCACGCGGCAGCAACGGCTTCGACTCTAAGGCTGGCGGGGTCGGGACCTCCTTGGGGTAACGGGCGTTTTGCGCCGGTACTACTCCTGAACGTTCAGGTGCCGGAGTACGCGTTCTATCGTGAACTGGCTCCGTAGCTTGCACGCCGAGTTTTGGTTCGCGAACATGCCCGTCTCCCATATCGCGTCGTCCCTCCGTACCGAGGCTGTCCAACGGATCGGGACGACGTACTCGTTCATGTCGCGATCCGGCTCGCCAGGATGCGTGTAGTCACCGGTCAGGGGCAGATCGAGGAAGGGCTTCGGACCGCCGACGTGGTCCAGAACAGCTTCGTGGGCCGGCAGGGGCGGCCCAAGAACTTCGCCTACCCCCACGTACCCCCGGTTCGGAATGCAGGCAAAGATGCGACCGCCAAGAGGCAGATTTCGAAGCGTTCTGGAGTACCACTCGCCGCCGCCGGCAGAGATGAAGCCGAATCGCCGGGCGTCCTCCCACGATCGCCCATCGCCGTCCACGTGCTCACCGAACGAGACGTACCAGTCGCCGCCCCACTCCTGCGTCGTGCGCTTTGCGCGCGGAGCGGCAGCCGCCGCTGATGTCTCCTGCACTAGCCAGGTCCGTGCGACGTAGGCATGGCCGTTGTCCTCGAAGTAGCGGAAGAAGACGGCGTTGATCGGGAGGCGCCAGGCCTCATTGAGATAGCTAACGATGCGTTCAGAGCTTGGATCGAGCGCTCCGGCGACGATAGTCATCGAAAGCTCTGACCCGAGTTCATCCGGCGGTGCTGCGCCGAATCGCTCAGCGAACTCCTCGTCAAGCGTCGTACCGCCGTCCTTATAGGACGTATAGATGATGCGCAGGTCGTCGCCCGACAGCTCCTGGACCCACGACGCGTAGTCCAGCAACTGGGCTACCACCTCCCGCGGCGTCCGGTGGCGTTTCAGCTCGAGGAGCTGCACCACTCCGTCCGAGTTGAGGCCTAGAAGGTCGATGAAGCCGCCATGCGCTGTAGGGACTTGCCGGCCGATGATCATCAGATCTTCCGAGACGAGCTGCGGCTCGCTCTCGATCATCGACTCGAGCTCCGATTCCATCGGCATCGGCGTCGCCTGTAACCGCTGGGGCGTGCCGTCGACGCGCCAGAACCCAACCTCGAGCCCCATTGCGGTCCCTTCCTTAACAGCTGCGGATCCGCGAAGAGTACCGTGGGCCCGGATGGAACGCTTCTTCGGAACGCCCGACGGCGTCCACGTGGGTCAGCTCTTCATTGACCGCGCCGAAGTCCGCGAGGCGCGGGTCCATATGCCTCTTCAGTCCGGGATCTCCGGCACAGCAAGCGAGGGTGCTGACTCCATCGTCGTGTCCGGTGGCTACATCGATGACGAGGATCACGGCGACTGGCTCATCTACACAGGCCACGGCGGAAAGGCGCCGGGATCCAACCGTCAGATCGCGGATCAGTCGCCTGATGCGTCCGGGAACGCGGGCCTGATCACGAGCATGGTGCAGGGTCTGCCCGTGCGAGTGGTCCGGGGTCAGCACAAGGGCTCGCCTTACTCGCCGAGGGCCGGCTACGTCTATGCCGGCCTTTTCACCGTCTCCAGCCATTGGATGGATGTCGGGCGCGATGGGTTCCTCATTGCCCGGTACCGGCTAGATCGCATCCCGGAGCAAGCACCTCTGGTCACGCGACAGCCGCCAGATTTGGACCCCGTTTTCGCGACTGCAACCGTCTCCCGGAGGGTGCGCGACACGGCACTGTCGAGGTCAGTGAAAGCTCTATACGGATACCGCTGCCAGCTGTGCGGCACTGCTGTGCCTGGCTACGAGCGTCGCCTATATGCCGAAGGCGCACACGTGAAGCCCCTCGGGCGGCCGCATCTAGGTCGAGACTCCGCTGACAACGTAATCTGCCTCTGCCCCAACCATCACACCCAACTCGACATGGGAGGCATGGTCATCCTCGACGACTATCGAGTGTCTAGGACGGACAGACAAGAGGTGCTGGGGCGGATCGATTTTGCCCCTGGTCACATGCTGTCAGTGGAGAACGCGCTCTACCACCGCAACATGTGGCTATCGACTCGCATCTAGGGCTGCTGCCGCCCTGGCTGGAAGCGCGGCCGGGGCAGGCCGACGGATAATCTCGAAAGAATGCCTGTGAAGGACGAAGCGCCGCCGTTCCTCGACGTTCGGGACATCATCCGGCACGTCGGCCCTGCCTCGTTCGCGCGCGGACAGGAGTACGCCTCCAAAGGCCAGGTGCTCGACACCAGCTGGGATGCCGAGCGCCGGATCCTCAGCGGCCACGTCGCCGGCACGTCCGCTGTCCCCTACGAGAGCCGCATCCGTTTCCGCGCCACCGACGGCGATGTCACCAGCTCCTGCACCTGCCCGGTCGGCGGCAGCTGCAAGCACGTCGCCGCCACGCTCATCCGCCGCAACCTGCTCACAGTGCAGGAACGGATGGCTGAGAAGCCGGGGCCGCTGCAAGAGCCAGCGTCGACCGCAGCCCCGCCTCCACTGCCGGTCCTGCCGAGCTGGAAAACCGCGGTCGTCGCGCTCACCACCCCGGGCGGAACCACCAACGGCAAGATCGAGCAGCACACCCCGATGGGCCTCGTGTTCGAGGTCCGCGAGATGGGCGCCCTCCGCGATCGCTGGCGTGGCGCCTCCGCCCGCACCGCCGACATTCGCACCCCCAGCAGTGCCGAGCTGCGCCTCGGTATCCGACCGGTCACCAAGAGCGGCTCCGGGAACTGGGTGCGCAGCGTCGTCAACTGGGGCAACGTCGGCCACCACACCGGCCGGCTGGGCCTCAATCCCGACCACCAGAGCTGGCTTGCCCAGATCCTCGCTCTCAACCGGTCCGGCCGCGCCGTCTTCGGCTACTCCGAGCCCGACTGGATCTACCTCGACGACCTCTCCACTCCCCTGCTCTGGCCCCTCCTGCAGAGCGCTGGCGACGTCGGCGTCGAACTCATGACCAGCCGCGGCGACTACATCGACCTCGGCGAGCGGGCCACACTCGCCGTCGAGATTATCGCCAGCGACGACGAGCGCACCCGCGGCGACCTCCTCGTCACCCCGACCGTCCGCATTGACGGCGAGCCCTACCCGGCGGGCGACACCCGACTCCTTGGCGACCACGGCGTCTACTCCTTCGAGCTGCACCCGACGCCACGCATCGCCATCGCGCCCACCGCTGCCCCCGTCACGGCGGAGCAGCGCCAGCTCCTCGCCAATCCGAGCACCGTCGTCGTGCCCGCCGAGGACGCCGACGAGTTCCTCACCTCCTACTACCCGAAGCTGCGTCGCACGGTCCCGGTCAGCAGTCCCGACGAGTCCGTCGAGCTGCCGGTGCCGCCCGCACCCGCGCTCCTGCTCACCGCCACCTTCTCCCCCGGCCACCAGCTCCGCCTCGACTGGGGCTGGGAGTACGGCAGCGTCCGCGCGCCGTTCATCCGCACCTCCGCCGCGGACGAGACATTTCGCGACCCGTTTCTCGAGCGCGCGATCCTGCAGCGAGTCGGCGAGGTGATGCCCGACATCGCTATCCGCAGCCGTGAGCTCGAGGGCATGGATGCCGCCGACTTCGCCGAGCACGTCCTTCCCCGGCTCCGCCAGGTGGACGACGTGAGAATCGAGGTCATCGGCGACCAGCCCGACTACCGGGAGATGACCGGCGACCCGAAGCTCACCATCTCGACCGTCGAGACCGACAAGCGGGACTGGTTCGACCTCGGCGTCATCGTCACTGTCGACGGCAAGAAGGTGCCGTTCGAGCTGATCTTCCGGGCCCTGTCGAAGGGGGCGCCGAAGCTGCTGCTCGTCGACGGCTCTTACCTCGACCTCCGTCAGCCCGTCTTCGACCAGCTGCGCGACCTCCTCCTCGAAGCCGGCGACATCGAGGAGTGGGAGACCGGGCTTCGCATCAGCCGCTACCAGGCGAGTCTCTGGGCGGACTTCGAGGACCTCGCCGAGGAGACCGATCAAGCCGTCGCCTGGCGGGAGACCGCCGCGGGCCTCGTCGAGCTCGCCACCGCCGGGAAGATCGCGCCCACTCCGCTGCCGGACAGCATCGATGCCACGCTCCGCCCCTACCAGCTGGAGGGCTACCACTGGCTCGCGTTCCTCTGGCAGCACGGCCTCGGCGGCGTGCTGGCCGACGATATGGGGCTCGGCAAGACGCTGCAGACCCTCGCCCTCGTCTCGCTTGCGGTCGAGCGCACCGCGACGGCAGACCGGCGGCCGTTCCTCGTGGTCGCGCCGACCTCGGTGGTCGGCAACTGGGTGGCGGAGGCGAAGCGCTTCGCGCCCGACCTCGCTGTCGTCGGGCTCACCGAGACACAGAAGAAGTCGGGCACCAAGGTCGCCGATGCGGTCCGCGGCGCCGACCTGGTCATCACTTCCTACGCGCTGTTCCGCCTCGACTTCGACAACTATCAGGCGCAGCAGTGGGCGGGGTTGATCCTCGACGAGGCGCAGTTCGCGAAGAACGCCTCCTCGAAGGCGCACGAGAACGCGGTCGCTCTGCAGGTGCCGTTCAAGCTGGCGATCACCGGCACGCCGATGGAGAACTCGCTGACCGATCTGTGGTCGCTGTTCAAGATCGTCGCCCCAGGGCTGTTCCCGTCGGCGCGGAAGTTCCGAGAGGACTACCTGCGGCCGATTGTCGCCGGCAACGGGGCGAAGCAGCTGCAGACGCTGCGGAAGCGGATCCGGCCGCTGATGATGCGCCGCACCAAGGAGCTGGTGGCGGCGGACCTGCCGGAGAAGCAGGAGCAGGTGCTGTACGTGGACCTGTCGCCGAAGCACCGCCGGCTCTACGACATGGCGCTGCAGCGGGAACGCCAGAAGCTGCTCGGCCTGGTGAAGGACATGAACAAGAACCGGATGATCATCTTCCGGTCGCTGACCCTCCTGCGGCTGCTCGCCCTCGACGCCGGCCTCGTCGACGAGCAGAACGCTAGTCTGCCGTCGGCGAAGCTGGACGTCCTGTTCGAGCAGATGGTCGACGTGCTCGCCGAGGGCCACCGGGCGCTGGTGTTCAGCCAGTTCACGTCGTTTCTCAAGAAGGCGGCGGCCCGCTTCGAGCACGCCGGCATCCCCTACGAGTACCTGGACGGCTCGACGACGAAGCGCGGCGAGGTGATCGAGCGATTCCGGGCCGGCTCAGCGCCGGTGTTCCTCATCTCGCTGAAGGCGGGCGGGTTCGGCCTCAACCTGACGGAGGCCGACTACGTCTTCCTCCTCGACCCGTGGTGGAACCCGGCGGCCGAAGACCAGGCGATCGACCGCACCCACCGGATCGGTCAGACGCGGTCGGTGAACGTCTACCGGCTGGTCGCGACGGGCACCATCGAGGAGAAGGTGATGGCCCTGAAAGAGCAGAAGGCGCGGCTGTTCGACGCCGTCATCGAGGACGACGCGATGTTCTCATCGGCGTTGACTGCGGAGGACATTCGCGCGCTTATCGAAGGGTGAACGAGCCGGAGTCTACGCTCGCCTGTCGCGGCCACTCGACACGGCTTATCGGTACCTTGAGGACGTCTGCGTGAGCCAGTGGGGTTTGCGGTCCTTTGGTTGGAGATGGGTTTGACAGAAGTTGTCCGCAAGCTGGACGCCTACAGCATCCACGGTCATCTGAATCCTGGAGGACAGGACGAAGAGTTGGTCGACTACGAGGAGTTCTTCGCTGAAGTCGCCTCCCGCGCCGTTGGTGTCAGTTTCCGTGTCGGGAGCAACCTGGTCGCGCTTGTGGAAAGCGGCAGCAGGCAGGGGCGTCATGGGCTTCGCTTGGCGAGCGGCGACCCCGCAGGGCAGGCCGAGGTTTTCGACCCTGCCACCGGGACCGCGGCGGAGGTGTCGCTAGGACGTGAGCAGCTGTTGGTGTCGCCGGCATGGGTCATCGTTGACCCCATAGCTCGCATCGCGGTGGTCGAAAAGCGGAGGCCGGGCGTGCCAGTGATGGAAATCGAACGATTCTTGAGCATCTACGGAAGGGAGCGCCTCGGCATGCCAGGTTTGACTTTGTCCCTGAATCCGGTGCCGAGCCCCTCCTTCCGCCGCGAGATCGAGACGTTCACGCGTATACGAGAGGCGGCGGTCGTGCTTCGGCGCCCGAACCACAGCTTCACAAGCGACGCCCGCGAGATGCTGGGGCAGATAGCGGAAGCCTCAAATGCGCAGGACGTAGAAGTTCAAGTCAACGCCGCGCGTGGCGGAACACTGTCCAAAGACAGTGGCATTGTGGCTGACATCCTCTCCTTCGTGAAGTCAGCCATCAATCCTCTCCTGAACGCGCGGGTGGTTGGTAATAGGCCGGACTTCGAAGGCGAAAGGAGTGTTTCGTTGAACAAGCATACGGTCAGAGGCAGTGCACGGATCGAGACCAACTCGCCTGCGGATGAGCAACTGAATGCGCTAGATGAGGCCGCACAAGGGCTAATTGAACAGGCGCAGGATGCTGGAGACGAGTGACGCGCGCCCCGCACAGGGCGTTGCCGTGGGCTCCGGAACTTGGGTGAAGCAGAGCAGGCATGCCTTACTCGCTTGACGACGAGAAGCAGAAGGCGAACGCAGACCTGGCGATCGTACGGCACCAGGTCCTCCCTCGACTGCGGAAGTTGATGATCAGCTGGTCCGGGCTGTTCGCGCTGGCAGCGACGGGCGCCCTACTGCTGATGGTGCCCCTGCTGCCAGCGGCGCGTCTCGAAATTCGCGAGGTGGCGAACCTCGGCTTCAATTTCGCCTCGATTGCGATGGGTGCATGTTTGAGTGCTCTTGTCCTGTCGCTCGGGCTGCCCGGGGCTTCAAGGTTGCGAACCTGGGCGACACTGGACGCCCCCAACGGGAAAAGTCGACTAAGCAACCTTGTCTTCTCGTTCTTCTGGGCGGGCAGTTGCCAGCTACTCGTTATACTGACTTGCATTTTGGCCACGCTCTTCGGTGGCGATCAGTCGCTTGCGGAACTACCGATGCCACTCACGCACTGGGCGGGACTCGGCCTCGGATTTTTCGTCTTTTTTTACGCTCTTTCCCAGTTGTACATCGTCTTGCAGACGTTGGTGCAGACGGGCGTCGTGATCATCTTCGAGGAGCGGATCTCGCAGCCGCCGCCCCCAGGCGAATAGCCGGTGCTGGTCCGTTCCTCCACGTCTTGAGTTGGTGAACACCACAGGTAGAACTCGCGCTTGGCGGGCGACACGCGCCTTTCAGTCGGTAGTCGGTGCCGCGCAGCCTGTCGTTGTGGCAGCGAAGCACGCACTTGCGAGCACGGGAGTCGATGCTCGCCGCCCTCGGGTCGCCCTCACCAACTGCCGCCCGAGCGCCAGCTGGGCACCCCTCGACGAAATGCGCAACGCTGTAACCCGCTTCCCACGGATCTCGCATCGGCTCATCGTTCGCGCCGGCGCCGTGGTGCCGAAGCATGTACCCATCGCGATCCCGACGCAGGGATCACTCGACCGAGGAGGTGAAGCGTCCTGGCTGCCCACTCCGCAAGTGCCCGCTCGCGCACGCTCTCCGGCTGGCTCCTGCTCTCCCCCGCTCTCATCACCGTCGTGCTGCTCGCCGTTGCACCGATCCTCGTCATCGCTCGCAACAGCGCGGCCAAGGCCGACGTCTTCGGCGGCGTCACCGACGTGTGGACGTTCGACAACTACGTCGCGCTCGCCGACCCGGTCTACGCGAAGACCCTCGGCTACAGCCTCGGCCTGGCGGCGCTCACCACGATCTTCTGCCTCGTCCTCGGCTACGCGGTCTCGCACTACATCGTCAGCCGCCCCGCCAGCAGGCAGCCGGTCCTGCTGCTGCTCCTGATCATCCCGTTCTGGACCGACTTCCTCGTCCGTACCTTCGCCTGGATCTCCTTGCTCGGCCGCGGCGGTCCGGTACTCGGCTTCCTCGACCTGATCGGCGTGCAAGCCACCTCTCTGGTGCCAAGCCAGACGGCCGTCATCCTCGCGATGATCTACTCGTTCCTGCCCACGGCGGTGTTCCCGATCTACGCCGCGATGCGCGGCATCGACCCGTCAGTGCGTGAGGCGGCATCCGATCTCGGTGCCGACTGGTGGCAGACCCACTTCCGGATCGTGGTTCCGCTCAGCATCCCCGGCATCGTGGCGGCGGTCCTCCTCACATTCGTCCCGTCGCTCGGCGTCTTCGTCATACCGGTGCTGCTCGGCGGCGGCAAGGACCTCCTGGTCGGGAACCTCATCGTCACCCTGTACACCGAGTTCCGGAATCAGCCGATGGGTGCCGCGCTCTCCATGGTGCTGCTCGGTCTGATGCTGCTCTCGCTTGTCGCCGCAGCGCTGGTGCTGCGGGCGCGGGGACGGAGGACCGCCTGATGAACAGCGTCATGGACAGGGTCGTGGCCTGGGTGGCCCGGCTCGTCTTCGTCTTCCTCTACGTGCCGATCGTCGCGGTCATCGTCTACTCGTTCAACGCGTCGCAGACCACATCCACATGGGGCGGCTTCAGCCTCCAGTGGTATAGCGAGCTGCTCACCGACGGGGCGCTCCTGCAGACACTGCGGACCAGCCTGGTCATCGGGATCAGCGCCGCGGTGCTCGCGACGGTGATCGGCTTCCTCGCCGCGCTGGGCCTGTCCCGCTACCGGGTACGCGGCCAGCGTTTCGTGCTGGGCGCGATCCTGCTGCCGCTGATCGTCCCCGAGATCGTGCTGGGCGCCGCGCTGCTCAGCGTCTACAGCTTCGCCGAGATCAAGCTGAGCCTGCTGACCATCGTGCTCGGCCACCTCGTGATCACGCTGCCGCTCGCGACGCTCATCATCCTCGGCGCCCTCAGTTCGCTTGATCCGACGCTGCCTGAGGCCGCCGCGGACCTCGGGGCGAACCCCTGGCAGACCTTCTCCCGTGTGCTGTTCCCGCTCACCCGGTCGGCGTTGCTCGCCTCGTTCCTCCTCAGCTTCACGACGTCGTTCAGCAACATCGTCATCTCGACGTTCACCGGCGGTGTCGGGTCGACCACACTCCCGCTGCGGGTCTACAGCCTCCTCAAGACCGGGATCACGCCCGAGATCAATGCGCTCGGCGCGCTTCTCATCCTGCTCACCGTCGCAATCGTCGCCGCGGTCGGGCTGCGCCAGATGCGGCGCATTCTCGCCGGCACCACCGCCGGCTCCTGACCCCACCACAGCACCACTCCTGCACAACCACGCACCCTGAAAGGAACACCATGAAGCGCTACGGCTGGATCGCACTCACCGCGACTGCCGCCCTCGCCCTCTCCGCCTGTGCCGGCGGCGACGCCGGTTCCGGCTCCGAAGGCGGCGAAGGCTCCACCGAGCTGAACATCTACGCCTGGGCCGGCGAGGTGCCCGACGGCGTTGTCGAGGCCTTCGAGGAGGAGACCGGCATCAGCGTCACGGTCGACACGTTCGACAGCAACGAGACCATGATGTCGAAGCTCGCCGCCGGCGGGTCCGGCTACGACATCGTCCAGCCGAGCCAGTACGCCGTGCAGCTTCTCATCGGCCAGGAGCTGGTGCAGGAGATCGACCACAGCAAGCTCGAGGGGATGGAGAACCTCACTGAGAAGTTCGTGGACCCTGAGTTCGATCCCAACAACGCCTACAGCGTCCCGTGGGTCTGGGGCACGACGGGCCTCCTCTACAACGAGGACTGCACCGGCGAGGAGATCACCAGCTGGAGTTCGATGATCGACCCGAAGTACGCGGGCAAGATCTACATGCTCGACAACATGCTGGCGTCCTACATCGTCGGTCTCCAGGTGAACGGGCTGCCCGCGACCTCCACCGATGAGGACGAGATCGCCCAGGCGACCCAGACTCTCATCGACCAGAAGCCGCTGCTCGCCGGCTACAACTCCACCAACTACTACGACCTCGTCGCATCGGGTGACGCGTGCATGTCGCTGGCGTGGGGCGGGGCCTCGGTGGCGAAGGTCGTCGCCGACAACCCGAACGTGCACTACATCCTCCCCGAGGAGGGCGGCACGATCTGGACGGACAGCTTCGCCATCACGGCTGATGCCCCGCACGTCGACGCTGCCTACGAGTGGCTGAACTTCACCCTGCGCCCCGAGATCGCGGCCCTCGCCACCAACGAGGGATCGCTCGCGACGACCAACGCGGCGGCCGCCGAGCACATCACCGACGAGGCGCTGCTGGAGAACCCGGCGATCTTCGCGCCCGACGAGATGCTCACCAACTCGGAGTTCATCGTCGACCCGGGTGAGGCGATGAGCTTCTACCAGGACGGCTGGACCCGCGTGAAGGCGTCCTAGTCCCTCCTTTGACGGAAAGCGACAGACCACGATGACCTCGTCAGCTCCTGCAGCCGCCACGGCTACCACGGCACCTGCCGTGCGCCTGGCCGGCATCACGAAGACGTTCGGCGACACCACGGCCGTCCACCCCGTCACCCTCGACATCGGCCGGAACGAGTTCTTCT
>DATCMN010000179.1:0-4058 GCA_036563405.1 Naasia sp.
GGTTCGGCCTGAACGACTCGGCCGCGATCATCGCCATCGCCGTCGGCTCGGCCCCGCCTATCGCCATCAACATCTGGCAGGGCACCAAAGCCATCGACCGGGACCTCATCCACATGGGCAAAGCGTTCCGCTTCCGGCAGCCCTCGATCCTGTTCAAGATCGTCGTCCCGCAGCTGATCCCGTACATCCTCGCGGCCCTCCGCTACGGCCTCGGCATCGCCTGGAAGATCGTCACCATCGTCGAGCTGATCGGCCTCTCGACCGGAGTGGGCTACATGCTCCACTACTGGTTCGGCAACTTCAGCATGATCCAGGTGCTCGCGTGGACCCTCCTGTTCACGATCACCCTGCTCTTCATCGAGTTCGCAATCCTGAAGCCCGTCGAGAACCGCCTCACCCGGTGGCGCCCCGCGGCTCAGCTCCAGAGGGGATCCGCCTGATCATGTCCGAGTCGTACCTGAACATCGACCACCTCCACAAGGAGTTCCCCCGGCGCGGCCAAGCGCCGCTGAAGGTGCTCGGCGACCTGCACGTCCAGGTCGAGGAGGGCGCCCTGCTCTCCATCCTCGGCCCGTCCGGCTGCGGCAAGTCGACGCTGCTCAACATCATCAACGGGCTCGACGACGCCACGAGCGGTCAGGTGATGCTCGCCGGCAAGAAGGTGAGCACGCGAACCCGCTCGGACGTCAAGATCGGCGTGGTCTTCCAGCAGCCCCGGCTGCTCGCGTGGCGCTCGGTCAAGAACAACATCGCGCTGCCCCTCCAGGAGATGGGGCTAGAGAAGGACGAGATCGAGGAGAGGTCGCTCCGCTACCTCGCACTCGTCGGTCTCGCCGAGTTCGCCGACTACTACCCCCTGCAGCTCTCCGGCGGCATGCAGCAGCGCGTCTCGCTGGCGCGCGGCCTCGCCATCGAGCCGGACCTGCTGCTGGCGGACGAGCCCTTCTCGGCGCTCGACGAGTTCTCCGCCCGCCGGCTCCGCCAGGAGTTCGTGCGGATCTGGGCCGAGACGGGCCGCACCATCCTGTTCGTCACTCACAACATCCGTGAGGCGGTATTCCTCTCCTCGCGGATGCTCGTGATCACGGCCCGCCCGGCGCGCACCTACCTCGACCTGCCGGTCACCGTCCCGCACCCGCGGCGGCCCGAGGACGACATGCTCTTCGAGATCGAGAAGTCGGTCACCCAGGACTTCATGCAGATGGAGCGGGAGATGGAGCTCGAGCGGGAAGGGACCCGATGACCCCGCCCACCATCACGCTCGAACCGGCGGACGTCTCCACGCTCTCCGCCGCCGACGCGGAGGAGCGGTCGCTCCGGCACCGCAAGCTGCGGAGCGCGATGACCGAGGCGGGGCTCGACGCCCTCCTCGCCTATGCCCCCGCATGGCGGCGCGAGAACGTGCGCTACCTCACGGACACGTCGGTCGGCGGCGCCGCGAGCTTCGTCCTGCTGCCCGCCGACGGTGAGCCCGTCGCCTTCAGCACCCGGCTCGCCGACATCGTCCCGCTGAGGCGGAGCGGCTGGGTGGCGGACGCGCTGCGGATCTCCGTCGACGACGTCCGGCCGGTGCTGGAGGCGCTCCGCGCTTCCGGTGCCCGCCGCATCGGCGTCGGACACCTCGAGCTGCTGCCGGCCGTCTTCGAGCGCGAACTGCGCGGCGGCCTGCCCGGCATCGAGCTCGTCTCGGCGACGAAGCTGTTCGACGGTTCCCGCATGGTCAAGAGCGCCTGGGAGCTGCAGCGGATGCGCGCAGCTGCCGAGGTGTCGGACGTCGCCTGGCGCACCTTCGTCGAGGCCCTCGAGCCCGGGATCACCGAGTACGACATCGTCGCGGAGGTCGAGAGCGAGATCAAGCGACTCGGCGCCGAGGACAACTTCATGCTGATCGCCTCCGGGCGCGACGAGGTGCTCGGCATGACGCCGCCCGGCCGCCGGATCATCCAGCAAGGCGATCTGGTCCGCACCGAACTGACTCCGCAGACCGGCGGCTACTGGCTGCAGATCTGCCGCTCTGTGGTCGTCGGCACGCCGTCGGCGGAGCAGCAGAAGTCCGCGGAGCTGTTCCTCGAGGCGGCCGATGCGGGTGCCGCCGCGGTCAAGCCGGGCATCACCGCGCACGAAATCGCCGTGGCGGAGAACGACGTGTTCCGCAAGTACGGTCTCGGCGAGTACTGCACCGACCAATGGACGCGGGTTCGCGGCCACGGCGTCGGCCTGCACCTCGACGAGACGCCGATCATCGAGGGGAACCACACGGTGCTCCCCGAGGGCGCGACGTTCATCATCCATCCGAACACCTACACGCCCATCGCGGGCTACCACGTGTTCGGCGACCAGGTCGTGGTCACCGCCACCGGCAGCGAGCGGCTCGTGAAGACCGAGCGCCGGCTGTTCTCCTCCGACGAAGGGAGCCGGTCGTGAAGCGCGGCCTCGTGGTCCTCGACGCCGAGGAGATCGCCCCCACCGAGTGGACCGAGCGCGTCAACGCACTGCAGGAGCGTCTCCGTGCCGAGGGCGTGAGCTTCGGGCTGATCTACAACGACGTGTCCCGCGGCGACGACATCGGCTACCTCACCAACCTCGTCATCTACTGGAACGAGGGAGTGCTGGCGGTGCCGGCCGAGGGCGAGCCGACGCTGCTCACCAAGCTCTCGAAGCGCGTGCACACCTGGATGCGGAACACCTCCGTGCTCGAGGATCTGCGGACCGGCCCCACCTTCGGCAAGCTCGTCGCCGCCTACGCCGAGGGACGCGAACCGGGCGCGATCGGCATCCTCGACGCCGACCTGTGGCCGGCCGCGGTGCTCGACGACATCCGGTCGGCCGTCCCCGACTGGCGCATCGCCCTCCTCGGCTCCCTGGTCCGCGACGCGCGGGCACTGCCGTCCGACGCCGAGGTGGCGCTGCTCCGGACGGGCGCCTCGGCCCTCCGCGACGGCCTCGCCGAGGCCACTGCCCCCGGGCTCACCATGCGGGAGCGCCTCGCGGCCGTCGACAGGGTCACCCGCCATGCGGGCTTCGCCGACGCCCTCGTCCGCGGCGCGGAGGACGGCGAGCACGTGACGATCGAGGTCGCCGGCGAGTACCGGCACGGCTGGCTCCTCGCCGGGCGGACCTTCGGCGACGAGCCGTGGCTGCCGCTCCTGCAGGACGCTCAGACGGCGGCCCTGTCCGCGGTCGCGGGCGACACCTCGTTCGACGGGGCCCGGGCCGCCGCGACGGCGGCGCTGGCCGGCGTCCCCGACGGGTCGGTCACCGACGTCCGCTGGGTCAGCCAGTCGGACTTCGCGACCGGCGGCGAACTCCAGCCGGCCGGGGATGCACCGAAGACGGGTGAGGTGATCGCCGTGGTCGTCGAGGTCATCGCGCCGGACGGAATCCGCAGCGTCCTCGCCGACACCGTCGTCGTCACCCCCAGCGGGACCGAAGCCCTCACCACGTGAGCTCCGCTCCCCTGACCTCCGCCCTTTCCGACCGAAACCGACTCGTGGAGAACCACCGATGAGAATCCTCTCCAACGCCGACGTCGAGCAGCTCCTCAACGCACAGGACGTCATGGACGTCCTCGAAGTCGCGTACCAGGAGCTCGCCCAGAACAGAGGCCACAACCGCCCCCGCAACCACACCTACTTCCCCGTCGAGGACGAGCGGTACCCGGGCTTCCGGTTCCGATTCAAGTCGCAGGAGGGCGGCAACATCTCGAGCGGCGTCTGGGGCACGCGGATCACCTCCGACATGGTCGGCGTCGAGACCCTGCCCACCGGGGAGCAGCGCCGGCGGCTCCTGCCGGTGGCGCCCGGCGGCCGGTACGTGGGCCTGGTGACGCTCTTCAGCCTCACCGAGCTCGCGCCGCTCGCGATCATCCACGACTCGGTCATCCAGAAGTACCGGGTGGGCGCCACCACCGCGCTCGGCATCCGTGAGATGAGCAACCCGGACGTCACCGTCGCCGGCATGTTCGGCGCCGGCTGGCAGGCCGCCGCCCACCTCGAGACGCTCCTGCTGGTCCGCCCCGGCATCGAGGAGATCCGGGTGTTCAGCCCCACCAAGGAGCG
>DATCMN010000196.1:0-4213 GCA_036563405.1 Naasia sp.
GCGCGCCGCCGTGCGCTCCCGCGGATCCAGCCGGGCGTTGCGGCTCGACAGCGCGAGGCCGTCCTGGTCGCGGACCGTCGCCACCACTTCGACGGTGAGCGGGAAGTCGAGGTCGCGCACCATGCGGCGGACGAGATGCACCTGCTGGGCGTCCTTCTGTCCGAACACGACGACGTCCGGGCCCACGATGTTCAGCAGCTTCGCCACGACGGTGAGGACACCTTCGAAATGCCCCCGGCGGGCGCGGCCCTCGAGCATGCCGGCCACCCCTCCGCCGGTCACCCGGATGGCGGTGGGGCCGTTCGGGTACATGACCTTCTCCCCGGGCGCGAACACGACGTCGACGCCGGCGGTCGCGAGCTCGTCCACGTCGGTGTCGAGGGTGCGCGGGTATCGCGCGAGGTCGTCGGACTGCCCGAACTGGAGCGGGTTCACGAAGATCGACACCACGACGATGTCCGCGACCTCCCGAGCCCGCTCGACGAGCGCGAGGTGCCCGTCGTGCAGCGCCCCCATCGTCGGGACGAGGGCGACGCGGGGCGATGTCCCTGCGGCGGAGGTGGCCGCGGAGCCGGCGGAGGCGGCGCGGGCGGTGCGCACGGCTGTGCGGATGGCGTCGATGTCCGACGCCACGATCGGCCGGGTCACTGCTCCTCCTCCAGGTCGCCGACCGTCGGCAGATCGACCAGGTCGATGCTAGCCGCGGACGCGCGGCTCAACGCGTCCTCGAGGCTGGAGCGAGCGAGGGGCCCGAGCACGCTGCCGGGCGATTCGATGCCGATGCCGGCCAGCAGTCCGACGGCCTGCTCGATGATCCTCGGCGAGAACGCGGACACCGTGGCGACGGCCTCCGCGTACGCGGGACGATCCGCCTCCGCGACGAGGACCGGCTCTCCGCCCATCTCCACCACGAGTGCCTGCCCGATCGGCTGGACGGGCGCGGGCGCTGTGACGGCGAACCACGCCTCCGCGAGGCGGGCGAGGTCGAGGCTCGTGCCGGTGAAGGACATGGCGGGGTGGATGGCGAGCGGGATCGCGCCCGCGGCGGTGGCCGGCGCGAGGATCCCGGTGCCGTGCCCCGGCGCGGTGTGCACGACGAGCTGCCCGGCCTGCCACGCCCCGGTCGCGGCCAGCCCCTCCACGAGCGCGGGGAGCTCCCGCTCGGGCACCGCGAGCAGCACCAGCTCGCTCCGCTCGATGACGCGGGGCACTTCGAGCACCGGGACCGCGGGCAGCATGGCGGCTGCCCGATCGCGGCTGGCCTCGGAGATGGCGGAGATGCCGGTCAGCGCATGTCCGGCGCCGGCCAGCGCGGCGCCGAGCACGGGTCCCACCCGGCCGGCGCCGATGATGCCGACGCCGAGGCGACCGGACCGCTGCCCGATCACGCGACCCCTCCGGCCGCCCGCCAGCGATGCGTGGTGTCCGCTTCCCCCGAGGTCACCGCGGCCGCCGCCACATCCTCGAAGAACTCGACCGCTTGCGCGGTCCCCACGGCGGTAAGCCGTGTGCCCACCGGACCGGTGACCGTGTGCGGGTGCACGCCCGCGACACCCAGCGCGCGGCGGATCGGACCCTGGGAGAGCGAGACGCTCTGCAGCCGCGCCTGCGGCACGATCACGAGACTCCGCCAGATGCGCCCGGTCCGCAGCAGCACCGTCGAGCGGGTCAGCGTGAACCCCGTCCGCCGCCACGAGAACGGCAGCAGCCACACGGCGCGCGCGGGCGCATTGACGAAGCCGTCGTCGCCGCCCTTCCCCTCGAGGCCCGTCGCGACCACCCCGGCGGCCTCGGGGGCGGAGAGCTCCGGCAGCAGGAGCCCGAGTACACGGAAGACGTCGTCCCGGGTGCCGACCGGCAGCACCGTCGTCGCCGGGTTCGCACCGCCGTTCGATGAGGACGAGGAGTTCGCGATATTGATGGTGATCGTCCACCACCCTGCCGGGCGCCACAGGAGCGGCTGCCGGACGGCGACGGCGTGGATGCGGCCCGGCGGCAGTGTCTGGTTGCTGGTGGTCAGCAGGCCGTAGCCGACGCGGACGCCGTTGGGCGTGCCGGCGATGCTGTAGCGGAGGCTGCGGGTGAACCGGTTGACGACGTAGCTGGCCATGCCGAGCACGGCGGGGAACGCGCCGATGAGCGCGTACCAGGCGCCGTTCGACAGGGCCCAGGGCAGCCCTATCGCGAGGGCCAGGATCAGCACGAGCGTGCCCTCGTTGAGGACGATGGAGCCGATCAGCCGGCCCGGCGGGATCCGCACGATGGAGTCTGGCTCGGCCTCCGTCGGGTCCAGCTCGGGCGCCAGGAACTCGTCGACCCGCTGCTGCACGAGCCCGGACCGCACCCTGTCCACCTCGTCGGTGCCGCCGCGCTTCGCGCCCGAGGCGAGGGTCAGCACGTCGCGTCGCAGCCCGTCGACCTGGTCGGAGCGCAGGTACGACAGGCGCACGTTGGCGTCCTGCCCGGCCACGGAGATCTCCAGCCGCGCGGCCCCGAACAGCCGGGGGATCAGCGGGCGGGTGATGTTGACCCCCTGGATCCTGTCCAGGCGGGCCTGCCGCTGCGTGCGGAAGAGGATGCCGCTTCGGACGTCGACCACCTCGTCGGTGATCCGGAACCGGTTGAACCGCCAGGAGAGCCAGAAGCCGAGGATGCCGATCCCGATGATCAGGATCGCGCCGCCGAGGAGCGGCAGCAGGAGCCCGCGCTCGAGCAGGAAGTCGAACGGGTCCCCCTCCTCCTCGATGCCGACCGCGAGCTCGACCAGGCGGTCCCGGAAGTTGGTGACGAGCACGCCGAGGATCGCGACGAAGGCGATGCCGCCGCGCAGCAGGGGCGTCGCGGGGTGCAGGCGGTGCCACTCGCCGTCGGCGAGCCGGCCGACAGCCGCCGGGGCGGCCGGGGTTGCCGGTTCAGCGGCTTCCGCGATGCGCGGCTCGGGTGCGCCGGCCGCCGACGGCTCGGGGGTGCTCACAGTCCGACGCGCCGGCTCTCGGCGAGCCCTACGAGGCGGTCGCGGAGCCCTTCGGCCTCGTCCTCCGGCAGTCCGGGGATGACCACGCCGGTGGCGGCTGCGGCCGTCACGAACTTGAGCTCTGACAGGCCGAGGAGCCGGGAGATGGGGCCGCGGTTGATGTCGATCAGCTGCATCCGGCCGTAGGGCACCGAGACGAAGCGCTGGGCGAGGAGGCCACGCCGGAACAGCAGGTCGTCGTCGCGCAGCTGATAGCCGTACGCGCGCACCCGGCGGGGCACGAGCACAGCGGTGACGACGCTGCCGACGAACATCAGCGCCAGGGGGAGGGCCACGAAGCCCAGACCGAGGAGATAGGTGGCGACGGCGGCGGCACCCGTGATCAGGGCCATGAGGACGCTGCCGGTGACCTCCACGCCGATCTGCTTCGGCGAGACCCGGTGCCAGGTCCCGTCACCGAGTTCGAGAGGTGCAGCCATGAGGGTCATTCTCCCTGCAGTGCGGGGTCGCCCGGGTCGTCGTCTTCGGGCGGCACCCGGCACCAGTGCTCGACGAGGAGCCCGGCGGCGACGAGCACGAGGGATGCGACGACGGCGGCGATCGCCGGGGGGAGGGCCGCGGAGGGCAGCACCGGCCGGCTGAGCAGGTAGAGGACGATGGCGAGCGACGCTCCGCCGATCAGCGCGCCGGCGAGCGTCGACGCCTTGGCGAGGAGCAGCACCCGCATGGCGCGGAACGGATCGAGCCGCCGGGTGGCCTTCCCGCGCACCGTCTGCCGGATGGGCCAGCCGGCTGCCGCGAGTACGAGCGCGATCCCGGCGAGCGCCACGGCCAGCGAGTACGGCGGCACGAGGACGGCGGACCCGGCGGAGGCGAGCCCGACCTCGAGCAGCCAGCCGATCACCCCGCCCGCTATCGCGAGGCCGACGGGCAGACCCGGCGCGGTGCGCTTCATCCGGGTTCCCGCGGCAGCGCGGCGAGCAGGGCGTCGACTCGGCCGGATCCGGGGAGGACGGCGTCCGGATCGACAGCGAGCCACGGCTTCAGCACGAAGGTCCGCTCCGCCGCCCGCGGATGCGGCACCTGGAGGTCGCGGGTCTCGATCCTCTCATCGCCGTACGCGATCAGGTCGAGGTCGAGGGTCCTGTCCCCCCACCGCTCCGTGCGCTCCCGCCCGTGGGCACGCTCGATGTCGAGGAGCGCGTCGAGCAGATGCTCCGGGCCGAGTGAAGAGCTGCC